>NZ_VWWC01000008.1:0-103525 GCF_011753175.1 Burkholderia sp. Cy-637
CAATGGCGGGCCGGGCGGCGCGGCCTATCAGTCGCAACTCGGCGATTTCGCCATGCTGCCGCCGCTCAAGCAGCAGGCGATCCGGCGCGAGCAGCGCGTGGTCTCGGCGATCGCGCGCGAGGCCGCCCCCCCGACGCCGACGCGCGACACGGCCGCGCCGGTGCAGACTCCGGCCCCAGCACGCACGGCGACGCCGGCCCCCCAGACCGAAACGCCCTATATCGACGAGGACGGCGACGAATTCTTCGACGCGCGCGATACCTTCGAGGAACAGGCCCCGCCCGCCACCGGGCGCGCCTGACGCCGGCATCGGCCATCTTGCCGGCGTGTGACAACGGCCGGTGCGCGGCGTCATGGCTTCGCCGCGCGCAACTCGGTTTCGCATTTGATTTCCTGCTCGGCTCGCGCACTCGCTACCGTTGGCTGAAACAAGGCCGGTGGCTGCGCAGGAGCGCGTCGAACGGCCCATCGCAACGAGAGGGCCAACATGCCGCCAGGAATCAAATCGAACAGCCCGGTGCTCGCACCAACGACCACCGCGACCACCGAAACGCCCAACCCGGCATCGACTTCGCATGTACCACCGCCGCCCTCCCCGACCCGGCAAGCCTCGAACCAGGCGCTGAAGGGGCTGCAGGGCCAGGAGGACGCGCGCGGCTCGGAAGGCGAGGGTTCGCGCCAGACGCCCAGGTTCAGCACCTCCACCCGTTCCGCCACCTCGCACCCGCCGCCGGTCGCGCCCAAGCCGGTGGCCTCAAGCTCGCGGCTCGCGCCGCCATCGTCGAAAATGCAGGCGCGCCGCCTGCCGGCGCAGCGCGCGCCGCAGCACCTGCATCGCGAGGCCGCGCAGACGCTGGCCTCGAGCAGCCAGCACGAGCCGAGCACGGCCACGCTGGCGATGCAGCAGATGATGCCGAGCATTCCCGAGGACGCCGAGCTGGGCCCGCTGACGCCGGCCGAGCAGGACCTGCTGACCCGCATGCGCGAGGTGGCCTCGGGCAACGAAAGCACCGAGATCGGCGGCGCCGACATGGCGCTGGCGATGCGGCACATGATGCCGCGCGTGCCGCCCGATGCGGTCCTGCACGGGCAGCACGGCGCGATGAGCCCGGCGGAGCGGCAACTGGTGGGCCGCATGCGCGAGATGGCACGGATGGTCGACCAGATGGAGATCGAGCCGCTCAGCGAGGCGCAGCTCGACCGCCTCGAGGCGGGCCTGATGAACACGCCGGTCAAGCAGCCGACCACCGAGGGCGAGAAGCAAATCCACCAGGCGGTGACCCAGTTCATCACGGACGTCGCCGAGAACAATTTCGACAATCGCGCCGGCCGCCTGGCCACCTCCTTCGCGCACTCCCTGCTCGCGCGCATCCCGTCCGTGGCGGTCACCACGCTGTTCCGCCAGATGGCCGGGCAGGGTTTCGGCAAGGAAATGGAGCACCTGCCCGAGGGCGTCAAGACCATGATCTCGGTGCTGCTCACGGCGGTGCCGCTGGCCATGATCTTCGCGGGCAAGATGCGCGACGACAAGAAGGGGATCGCGACCGACCGCAGCAACAATTCACGCCTCGCGCTGATTGCGATCGGCGGCACGCTCGGCCTGGCCGCGCTGGCCACCCAGAGCATGGGCAAGTCGGCCCCGGCGCTCGCGCAGTTCGTGCTGTATTGCCTGCTGCGCGACGGCGTGCAGCGGTTCGTCTCGGTCGGACCGAAGGACAAGGAGCAGCCCGCGCCGTCGCCCGTGCGCTCGTTCGGCGCCGGCGCGGTCTACGCGGGCGACCAGATGGCGGCCGGCACCGGCATGAGCGAGCTGGCCCCGCACTCCGGCGCGGGCGCGGCCGACCTGCCGCCGCAATGGGCCAACTCGGCCACGCGTGCCGGCCTCAACCTGGGCGGGGAAGTGGTCGACGACCTGGTCTCGAACGGCATCGCGAGCGGCGACATACCGCGCCTGGTGGCCGAGCTGAAGAAACCGACCATGGAGGACGTCAAGGACACCGCGGTGGGCGCCTTCCCGGCACGCACCACCTTGTTCACCAGCAGCGCGCTGCTCTCGCAGATCCTCTCGGACACGGTGCTGGCCGGCAAGAGCGATTCGGTGGCCAACAACTGGGGCAATGCCGCGGTCGGCCTGCTGCTCGGCCTGGTGATGTACATGCCGTTCGCGCAGATGGGCGCCACCAAGAAGCCCGACGAGCCGAGCACGGCGAGCATCGAGGAGCTGCCCGATACGCCCGAACCCGAGCTGCCGCGTCCGCCGCAAGCCCACCTGGCCTGAGCCTGGGCACCACCCGGGCAGGGTCGGCGCGCCGGCCGCGCCCGGTTGACCGCCACGGCGCGGCTCGCTATCGTGCTCGGCACCTCGCCAGCCGGCGCGCCGCCCGCCTCCCGCCATGACCGACCTGCTCCCCCGTATCTGGACCCTGCTCGCCGAAGGCGCGAACGCGGGCCGCGAGCGCTCGCCGTTCACCATGCTGCAACTGGCCACGCTCGGGCTCGACGGCGCGCCCAGGGTGCGCACGGTGGTGCTGCGCGGCGTCGATACCGGGCAGGGTTCGCTGCTGTTCCATACCGATGCCCGCTCGGCCAAGCTGGCCGAACTGCGGCATGACGGCCGCGCCGCGCTGGTCGGCTGCGATCTCGCCGGCGGGCTGCAGATTCGCGTCGAAGGCACGGCGAGCGTGCTGGCCGACCAGGCCCGGCGCTTGGCGATCTGGCAGGCGAGCCGGCCGCGCACGCTGATCCTCTATCGCGCGCCGCTGCCGCCGGGCACGCCCGTCGCCGCGCCGGCCGATGCGCATCCTGCTTCCGCCGCTTCCGCCGACGCAGCCGACGACGCGCTCGACGGCTTCGCGAACTTCGCCGTGATCGAGCTGCGCGCCGAGACGATCGACTGGCTCGACCTGGCCGCCGACGGCCATCGCCGCGCGCGCTTCGTGCGCGAGCCGGCAGGCTGGCAAGGCAACTGGATCGCGCCCTGAGGCCGAGGCCGACGCCCCGGGCACGTCAGATCCGCAGCGCGTCGCTGCCCTGGCTGGCGCGCTCGTGGTCGCGCTGCGAGAACAGCCAGTCGCGCAGGTCCCGCAGCGGCCCGCTGTCGGCCGCGCCCTGCGGATGCACGACATAAAAACCGAGCGACAGGGGAAACGAGAAATCGAGCACGCGCCGCAAGCGGCCGGCGGCGATGTCGCGCTCGACCAGCGGCTCGCTGGTCAGCGCGATGCCCTGGCCGTCGATCGCCGCGTCGATGGCGAGCGAGGACTGGTTGAAGCGCGGCCCCTTGGCCGGATCGACGGCCGGCCCGGCGCGCAGCGCCTCCAGGAACTCGGGCCACAGATCGTGCGCGTCGTGCAGCAGCACCTGGCCGGCCAGCTCGTCGACGCGGCGCACGGGCCGCGCCGCCAGCAGCGAGGGCGCGGCCACCGCGAACACCTCGAGCGGAAACAGCAGCTCGGCCGCCAGCCCCTTGCCGAACGGCGGCTTGCCGAGCCGGATCGCGATGTCGACGCCGTCGCCGCGAAAGCTCGCCAGCTTCTCGTCGGCGATCACGCGCACCTCCAGCGCCGGCTGCGATTCACGCAACTGGGCGAGCCGCGGGATCAGCCATTTCGAGGCGAACGAGGGCGCGGTGCTGATGCTCAGCGTGGACGGGCGCCGGCTCAGCGTATCGGTTGCGTCCGCAACGATCGCGAAGGCGCGCTGGACCGCCGGGAAATAGGCGCGGCCGTCGGCCGTCAAGGCCAGCCCGCGCGGCAGCCGGTCGAACAGCGGGCGCTGCAGCACATCCTCGAGGTGCCGCACCTGCTGCGCGACCGCGCCCTGCGTCACGCCGATCTCCTCGGCGGCGAGCCGGAAATTGAGGTGGCGCGCGGCCGCCTCGAAGGCGCGCAGGGCGTTGAGCGGCGGCAGGCGGCGATGTTTCGGGATGCGGGTCATACGGGAAGCGCCGGGCCCGGCGGGCGGCGGCGATCTGCGGGACGAAGCGGGCATTCTAGCGCCGCGTGCGCGATCGGCGCCGACGCCTCGCGGCGGGCACGCCGCTGCGATCGCACCGCCGGGCCGCCGCGCTCACGCGCTTCGCCGTCCTGAGCGTCGGCGCGGACACGCTTTCGCCACGATCGCGCGCTAAAACAGGCGCTTTTCGTCTGCCCAGGGCTGGTAGACTTGCAGGCGGCGCCCAGTGCGCCACCACGCAGGCTTGGCGCGTCGCGCCGGCGCGCGCGTCGGAACCGTCCAGCACCCGCGGACGGCGGGGCCCGACGGCATGACCGCACGCGAAGCGTTCGGCCGGTCACGCAGTTCGCCGCAGTCGCCTGCCCGATCCCAATAGCGCCGCCCGCCGTCCACAAGCTGGCCGCGACTCGACGAAGGACCGTCACGTGCAGAGCAGGACCGAAGTTTACTCGTTGCCCCGCGGCCGGCTGGCAACTTGGCTGGCCGAGCCTGGCCGGGACACGCCGCACGAGATCCGCGTCGCGCTGGTCGGCACCCTGTTCGGCACGCTGCCGATCTTCTTCGGCGGCGTCTTCAACACCATCGCCGTGGCCTGGGCCCTGGAGGCCCGTCATCCCACCACGCTGTTCCGCATCTGGCTGTTCGGCGAGATCCTGATCTGCGCGATCCGCTTCGTGGTGCTGATCGTCTCGCGCCGGCGCGCGCTGCAGCACCGCCCGACGCCCACCGATTTCTACCTGAGCCTGGCACCGCTATGGGGCGCCTCGGTGGGCTATGGCGCCTTCATCAGCGCGATCAGCGGCGACTGGGTGGCGGCCACGCTGTCCTTCCTGTCGGCCGCCGCGATGGTGGGCGGCATCTGCTTTCGCAACTTCGCGGCGCCGCGCCTGGTGGCGGTGATGATCGTGCTCTCGCTCGGCCCCTGCGCGCTGGGCGCGCTGATCTCGGGCGAGAAGGTGCTGCTGCTCACCCTGGTGCAGATCCCCTTCTACCTGTTCGCGATGAGCGGGGCCGCGCGCCGCCTCAACGCGCTGCTGATCTCGACCATGAAGGCCGAGCGCGAGAACAGCCATCGCGCGCGCCACGACATGCTGACCGGCCTGCTCAACCGGGCCGGCCTGTTCAATGCCGCCAACGGCAACGCGCGGGCCCGGATCCACGCCGGCATGACCCTGCTCTATCTCGACCTGGACGGCTTCAAGCCGGTCAACGACGCGCACGGCCACGAGACCGGCGACACCCTGCTGGTGCAGGTGGCCGAGCGGCTGATGCGGCTGGCCGGCCCGGAGGCGCTGGTGGCGCGCATCGGCGGCGACGAGTTCGTGATCGTCGACACCTGCCGCGACTACGACACGCCGCGCGACTTCGCCCACGCCATCGCCCGCGAGATCGCCCGGCCCTTCGAGTTGGCGCCCGGCATCACGGCCAGCGTCGGCGCGAGCGTGGGGATCGCCTCCGTGTCGGGCGAGGGCACCGATATCGATTCGCTGCTGCGCATCGCCGACGCGGCGATGTACGACGCCAAGCGCAACAAGAAGGGCGACGCGCCCGAGGGCGTCCAGGCGAACGGCTGAGCGCCGCGCCACCGGCGATTTGCCCGGCCGTTGCGCCGCGAACCCGCCGCGGGCCGGCGGCCAGGCGATCGGCCGCGCTGTGCCATCATCGACACTCCCGATCCGGAACGGAGGCGACGATGCGCACGCAATGGTTCTCGCGGTTCTCCAGCTTTCTCTCCACCACCACCGGCCGCCCGGCCACCTTCATCCTGGCGGTCGCGCTGGTGCTGATCTGGGCCGTCTCCGGCCCGCTGTTCCACTTCAGCGACACCTGGCAGCTGGTGATCAACACCTCCACCACCATCGTCACCTTCCTGATGGTGTTCCTGATCCAGAACACCCAGAACCGCGATACCGCGGCCATGCAGATCAAGCTCGACGAGCTGATACGCGCGTTCGACGGCGCCCACAACGCCCTGCTCGACCTGGAGGAACTCGACGAGCACGACCTCGACCGCTTCCGCCGGCACTACGAGCGGCTGGCCGAGCAGGCACGCAAGGCGCTACGCGAGGGCCGGCCGGACACGGATTCGCCCTTCGTCGAGACCGACCGGAACGACAAGGACAACAAGGACAACAGCGACAAGAACGACAAAAACGATCGGGACGGCCCGCGACGAAGCTGAGGAAAAGCCGCGCCGGGGCATGGCACGAATCATGTCCATCTACGTCATTTGAGACAAAACGGAAGCTTGCCAGAATGCGTACACCGGTTCGACGACGAACCTCCCCCGAAACGCAGCAAGCTCCTGGAGAATGACCATGACCTCATCCCGCCCCGGCACCGCCCTCGTCACCGGCGCCTCGTCCGGCATCGGCGCCCTCTACGCGGAACGCCTCGCGCGCCGCGGCTACGATCTGGTGCTGGTGGCCCGCCAGCGCGACCGGCTCGACGCGCTGGCCAAGCGCCTGGGCAACGAGACGCAGGTCGGCGTCGAAGTGATGGCGGCCGATCTCAACGACCGCGCCGAACTCGCGCGGGTCGAGGCGCGGCTGCGCGAGGATGCCGGCCTGAGCCTGCTGGTCAACAACGCCGGCGTCGGCACCCACACGCCGCTGCTCGACAGCGACGTCGAGCGCATGACGAGCATGATCGAGCTGAACGTGACGGCGCTCACGCGCCTGACCTACGCGGCCGTGCCCGGCTTCGTGGCGCGCGGCGGCGGCGCCGTGATCAATATCGCCTCGATCGTCGGGATCGCGCCGGAAGTGCTGAACGGCGTGTATGGCGGCACCAAGGCCTTCGTGCTCGCCTTCAGCCAGTCGCTGCATCACGAGCTGGCCGCCAAGGGCGTGCGCGTGCAAGCCGTGCTGCCCGGCGCGACTGCCACCGATTTCTGGGCCACCGGCGGCTTGCCGATCGAGCATCTGGACCCGGGCATCGTGATGCCGGCCGCCGAGATGGTGGACGCGGCCCTGGTCGGCTTCGATCGCGGCGAGCTGGTGACGATTCCGCCGCTGCATGACGAGGGTGCCTGGCTGGCCTACGAAAGCGCGCGCCGCACGATGTCGGGCCAGTTGTCGACGAACTCGGCCGCGCCGCGTTACCGGAACGCTGCCTGAAAACAAACGGGGCGCGATCCGTCGAAGGATCGTGCCCCGTCGTCATGCCCGAACCGGCGGTCCAATCTCGCACCCTGGCGGTGCATCCGCGGCCGCCCGGCACGAAACATACGCTCGCAACGCGAAACAACACGCCGTAACGCGCGACGCGGCGTCGCGAACGCGCCACGGCAAGCGAAACCTGGCCGGTTCAAGGTAATCTATGCGTCACACCCGATTCCCCGTTCCGGCCCCGCCGAGCGGTGCGACGGCGGCATGCGGCTCCCGATTTCCGGGAGGGTCCGCCACTCCGGGTGGCCTAAGGAAGTCGGACGCATGAGCACCAAGAAGCAGAGCATCGTCGATACCGCTACCCGCCTGTTCGCCGAAAACGGCTATCACGCAGTGGGGATCGATCGCATCATCAAGGAATCGGGCGTCGCCAAAATGACCCTGTTCCGCCATTTCGCCACCAAGAACGACCTCATCTCCGAGGTGCTGTCGCAGCGGGCCCGCTCGGCCCTGCAGTCGATGGCCGACTCGATCGCCACGCGGCAGTCGTCCGAGGAGCAGTTGCACGAGCTGTTCGACTGGCACCACCGCTGGTTCACCTCGCACGACTTCTCGGGCTGCATGTTCGTGGGCGCGCTGTCGGAGTTCCACGAGGATTCGGGTGACATCGTGCGCATCTCGGTCTCGCAGAAACAGGGCCTGCGCAGCTTCGTGCAGGGGCTGCTGCAGGACCTGGTGCCGTCCGCGCTGGTCGAGCCGCTGGCGCGGCAGATCGTGATGATCCTCGATGGCGCGATCATCGCCGCCACCAGCGGCGATCGCGATCATGCCGCCGGCGAAGCCTGGGAAGCGGCCGAGCGGCTGATCGCCGCCTACCGGCTGACGCCCCAGCACCGGGAAGCCGCCACGCTCAACTGAGCAAGGTCGCGCCGCCGCGCGCCGGGCCAGGCCGACGCGCGGGCGCGGTTCTCTCAGGCTCCATTTATTCTGCTTGCCGCCCAGGCCTGCCTCAGGCGAGCGCGGCGGGTTCGAGCGCGGCCAGCCTGGCATACAGCGCGTCGTAATAGGCCTCGCAGCTCGCCAGGCGCAGCGCGGCCCCGAACACGATGTCGTCGCCGACCGCCGGCGTCTGCTCGACCACCGGCACGATCACGTCCGCCAGCCAGCCTTCCGCGTGGACGATGTCGATCGTCACATGTTCCTCGTAATACCCCAGCTCCCCGGCGCCGCCGAAACCGACGCGCCGGCAGCCGCGCACCAGCTTTTCGTAGTGGGACGGATCGAGCAGCTCGGTCATCGCCATCACGCCGAGCAGCTTGAAGTAATGGGCGCGGTTCAGGCTGGTCAGCATGAACAGGTTGTAGCCGGCATGGCCCTCCACCTGGAGCTGGCTGGCATGGTTGTCCTCGGCCTGGCCGACGCCGACCACGTCGAGCAACTGGCGGAACAGGCTGACATGGCTCAGCGTGGGGTTGCCGCGGCCCGATTCGTCCCACAGGTTCTGCACCAGCTCCTTGCGCACCTCGACACGCGAACCGATCAGCGAATACAGCAGCAGGTCGAAGAAGCGGATGTTCAACGCGCCGTCGCTGCGGAAGAAGGCGACGATCTGCTCGCGGCTCGCTTCGGTCTCGAGGAAATCGAACAGCGGATGCGCGGCCGCGCGATGGCCGGACCACAGGGCCTTCAGGGCGCTGACCACCTCGGCGCTCGCGGTGGGCGCCGTGCCCAGGCCGAGCCGCTCGCGCTCGCTGCGCAGCCAGGCCCGCTCGATCAGGGCCCGTGCCTGCGTCAGCAGCGGATTGAACTGGTGACGCGCGCGCGGATCGGTGCCGTCGGCCACGTGCAGGTCGTAGAGCTGGAACAGCGCCTGGTGCGCCTCGGCGAGCGCCTCGGGGTCGCGCGCGCCGAAGGCTCGCGACAGCGTGGCGCGCACCGCGGCGAGAAAGCGCTCGCCGCTCTCGGGGGTGGCGTCGGGCCAGTCGTCGAACGCATCCGAGTCGCACAGCAGCGCCACGGCGGCGGGCAGGCTCAGCATCGACGCTTCGTCCAGCACCGCGTCGATCCGCGTTGAGTCGGCCGTCTCGCGCTCGAACGCGCGGAACGGGAGGTCCTGAGCCGTCGCTGCCATTTCGTGTCGCATGCTGTCCTGATGATTCGTTGTGCCTTATGTCCCTCGACGCCTGTCGTCGAAAAAGTAAACATACGCGCGAGCATTCTACATAAACGAAATGACAGTGAGTGATACACACGGGTTTATCCCGTGAGATTAAGAAATCCGCTTGCGATCGAGCCCGCTTTCCAGTACGCCAGGGCCGCCTGACAACGATACCGCCGGTATCATCATGAGATTCGAATCAATCGCGGCACTGCCGCTCGCGATGGAAAAACGATACCGCCGGTATCATTTTTTATTCAATGACGGCCAATGGCGCGATTGCCGGGATTCAGGAAAATAGGAATACCTCGCGGCATTCGGACGATGGAAAAAAGAAAAGCCGCAATTGCGGCTTTGATGAAAAGCGCGAGCGCGTGTCCACGATCGCTTTGCCTTTGCTCGGTGGTATGCGCGCCGCAGCGCGCCGGCCGGGCCACCTGCCGAGCCGGGATCCGCCGCGTTCGTCGTCCGTCGCGGCGAGAATCCGGCTCTTGCCCCAGCGCCGTTTCTTTCTCTCAGGTTCTCTCGTTGTTCTGCCAGCCCCCTGGCGCCATGCGCCTGGAGTTCGGGTCCTGCATCCTGCTCGCTTTCGATTGCCTGCCGAAAGATTCGATATGCCGACGGCGGGAATCGATTCCATATCAGTTGAAGCCACCGATTAAGCAAGACAGGTCGGTATCGGCGCAGAGAATACCTTGAGAATGTTCGCCATACAAGAGGGTGGGCGGTATCACCCCGGGCCGGCAAAAACGGCTTGACCAGCGCGAGGCTTTCGGAATCGAAAGCCTCGCGGCCGCGCATCCGTTAAAATCGCGGCACGCGCGATCCGCCGATCGCCCTCAATCTCACCCGCGCATCGACGCCCCGTCCTCGCCACGGCCGCCCGCATCCGCGCCGTCGCCCGGATGCCGCAGGCCGCCGTCGCGCGGCGCCCGGCCGGCCCCGCTGGTCCGGAGCGCCATCGCATCCCGTTGGAGAAGACCTTGTTCACTTGCAGAAACCAGAGCTGCGGCACGCCGTGGGAGCTCGCCGACGTCGTCATCAAGGACGAAGGACAGGGCGACCTGTTCCGCTGCCCGCTGTGCGGCGCGCGCAATTACCTCTATCGCTACGAGGACGAGAACGGCAATCCCGTCTACGAGCAGATCGAAGGCCGTCCCTTCTGAACCCGGAGCCACGATGACCCAAGCCACGCCCAACCGGCCGTTCAGCGAGCTCGCGCTCTCGCCGGCGATGCTCGCCAATCTCGAGCAGCTCGGCTACACCGAGATGACGCCGATCCAGGCCGCCAGCCTGCCGCTGGCGCTGGCCGGCCAGGACCTGATCGCGCAGGCCAAGACCGGCAGCGGCAAGACCGCCGCCTTCTCGCTGGCGCTGCTCTCGCGCCTGGACACGCGCCGCTTCGACGTGCAGGCGATGATCCTGTGCCCGACGCGCGAGCTGGCCGACCAGGTCGCGCAGGAAATCCGCCGCCTCGCGCGCGCCGAGGAGAACATCAAGGTGCTGACGCTGTGCGGCGGTACGCCGATGCGTCCTCAGGCCGCCAGCCTGGAGCACGGCGCGCATATCGTGGTCGGCACGCCGGGCCGCATCATGGACCACCTCGAACGCGGCACGCTCGCGCTCGGCGCGCTGAACACGCTGGTGCTCGACGAAGCGGATCGCATGCTCGACATGGGCTTCTTCGACGATATCGCGACCGTCGCGCGGCAATGCCCGACCGAGCGGCTCACCCTGCTGTTCTCGGCCACCTATCCCGAAGGCATCACCAAGCTGAGCCGGCAGTTTCTTCGCAATCCGAAGGAGATCAAGCTGGCCGAGCAGCACGACGCGCGCAAGATCCGCCAGCGCTTCTACGAGGTGACCGAGGACGAGCGCCTGCACGCGGTGGGCCAGTTGCTGAATCATTACCGGCCGGCCAGCACCATCGCGTTCTGCAATACCAAGCAGCAGTGCCGCGACCTGCTCGACGTGCTGAGCGCGCAGGGCTTTCATGCGCTCGCGCTGCATGGCGAGCTGGAACAGCGCGAGCGCGACCAGGTGCTGATCCAGTTCGCGAACCGCAGCTGCTCGGTGCTGGTCGCCACCGACGTGGCCGCGCGCGGGCTCGACATCGCCCAGCTCGAGGCGGTGATCAACGTGGACGTGACGCCCGACCCCGAGGTGCACGTGCACCGGATCGGCCGCACCGGCCGCGCCGACCAGGAAGGCTGGGCCTTGAGCCTGGCCAGCATGAACGAGATGGGCCGCGTGGGCGGCATCGAGCAGGCCCAGGGGCGCGAGGTGGAATGGCAGCCGCTGGCCTCGCTCACGCCTGCCAGCAACGAGCCGCTGCTGCCACCGATGGAGACGCTGCAGATCCTCGGCGGGCGCAAGGAGAAGATCCGGCCCGGCGACGTGCTCGGCGCGCTGACCGGCGATGCGGGCTTCCAAGGCTCGCAGATCGGCAAGATCAACGTAACCGAGTTCTCGACCTACGTGGCGGTGGAGCGCAACGTGGCGCACGAGGCGCTGCGCAAGCTCAATGGCGGCAAGATCAAGGGGAAGAAGGTCAAGGTGCGGTTGATGGACGAGTGAGGCAGTAATGGGGTGCCGCGGTGGAAGCTGCGGCATCTGGCTATTGGCGGCGAAGGTCAAACCCGTGGCAGGAGCGATGAGATAGACGCGTCGCATTGCCTCCTGTCTCACCGATTCATCACGTAATCAACCAGGCCTTGATAAATATCCAGATAAGTTAAGACTGCGAACGATATGCTCCGATCTCGCCGGCGCGAAGCAAATCCTGTTTTGGGAAATCAAGTGAAACGACTTACGGTGTCACTGGGTGGTTTGCTGTTCGGGCTGCTCGTCACATGGGCTTTCTTCTACGCATTCAGCCGTCTCCACTGGCATGGCGAATCCAGGCACGTCGCGACCGGCTGCAGCGAATTGGGAAAGTGCCCTATTCCGTGGTGGAGCGTGCCGCTGGTGATTGGCTACCTCTGCGGCCCGGCAATCGCGTTTTGCCTGCTCAACGCGGTCGCCTGGCGACGTTGGTCAGCCCGGAAATGGGTTGGTGGAGGAGCGGTCATTCTCGCCTTCACGGCAGCTTTGTACGTCACCGACAGCTTAATGAAGCAATCCACCTGAATCGTGCATCCGCTCGAGTTCGCTGCGCGGCGAGCAAGGAACGACAAAGTAATCCAGCGCTCGCCCCGAGCCTCGCCGCAACGATCGGAGCGCTCACTCCACACTCACCTCACCAAGGCAGCGTCTCTCCAAACCGATCGACGAAACGCAAGCCCGCCTTGCCGCGATTGCGTTCGACCATCTCCACCACCTTCGGGATGCTTTCCTCGATCGACAGGCTCGCCTCCTCCCCGCCCATCTCCGTGCGCACCCAGCCCGGCGCCACCAGCAGCACCGCGCGGCGGTTGTCGGGACGATGCGCGAGATGGCACTTGACCAGCATGTTCAGCGCCGCCTTGCTCGCGCTGTAGAGATCCCAGCCGCCCGGGTTGTTGGCGATGCTGGCGAGTTCGGAGGACATGATCGCGATCGTGCCGTCGGGCTCGACGCCATCCTCCAACCCCTCGATCAGCCGCACCGGGCTGAACGCATTGACACGCATCATCTCCAGGAAATCGGCCTCGGGCGCATTGCCCGGCGTCAGCCCGATCGAGCGCGCGATCCCCGCATTGACGAACAGGATGTCGAGCCGGCGCGTGCCCAGCCGTTCGCGCAGCAGGCGCGCGCTGTCGGCATCGGCGATATCGATGCCGGTCTCGATCGCGAGCGTATCGGGATGACGCGCGCGCAGCGCGTCGAGCGCCGGCGACGGGCCGCGCACGGTCGCGATCACGTGCGCGCCGCGCCGGCAGTATTCCTCGGCCAGCGCGAGCCCCAGCCCGCGCGATGCGCCGACGATCAGGACGGTGGACGCCTTGCTCATGTGATGTCCTCCCAGGCGGAACGACGGTTGCGGGCGCAACCGTCCCGGCATGGCCGGAATCACGATTGTGCGGCGGCACGCGCGGGCCGGCCATGCCGCGCAAGTCATCGCCGTCATGACGGATCGTCAGGCAAGGCGCCACGCCTCACGCACGACACACGCAGGAAGCAAAAACCAGGCCCCAAGAAAAATGCCGTCGCCACGCACGAGGCGCGACGACGGCCGAAGGACGGCCCGCTTGGACGGGCCATCGAGGATGTGAAGCTCGGAGAACTGCGCGGGGCGGCAGCTCACGCCGCCCCGTGATACATCGCTCAGAAGCGCGTGATGATGCCCGCGCCGACGGCGACCTGGCTGCGCGACGAGGACGGCGCGCTGTTCTGGCCGTCGCCGATGTCGGCGGTCGCGTTGATGATGCTGCCGCCCAGGGCCAGCGTCTGGCCGCCCGCGCGCTGATACGCTTCCAGCAGGTAGAGGCCGGTGCGCTTGGACAGGTTGTAGTACTGCGACAGGTTGAACTGGTGGTAGTACGCTGCGTGCTGCACGCCGTTGGCGAGCGTGGCGCGCGTGTAGCTATAACCCGCCGCGAGGTCGAGTGCCGGGGTCGGCTTGAAGTGCAGCACCGCGCCGGCCGTGTTGAAGATCGCCGTGTTCGCGAACTTCGAGCCCGAGCCCGGGATGTATTGCACGTTCGAGTACGAAGCCGTCACGTCCCACTGCGAGTTGAAGGTCCAGCCACCGGTCACGGCCAGGCGCTGCTGCGCGGCAGCCAGCTGGTAGCCGTTGTTGATGCCCGAGACGCTCGGCTCGGCGCCGCCGTTCGATGCCGTCGAGTTCGCACCCCAGGCGCCGCCGTTCACCGTCGAGTTGTTCAGGCGCATGAAGCCGACCGCGATGCCTGCGGGGCCGACCGCGTAACGCGCGCCCACGCTCCAGGTCGAGCCGTTGTTGACGCTGCCCGGCGTGCCGCCGAACGCGTACGAACCGCCGAACGTGAAGCCGTAGTACGTCGGCGACATGTAGACCAGCGAGTTGTTGACGCGGTAGGTCGTATCCAGGGAGTCGATATCACCCGGGTGCGCGCCGTATGCGCCCGTCAGCCAGGTGGTCGGGCTGTACGGCGAGAGCAGCGTGTAGTACGCGGTGTACTGGCGGCCGGCCGTGAACGCGCCCAGGCGTGCGTCCTGCAGACCGACATAAGCCTGGCGGTTGAACATCAGGCCCGAGACCGATTGCGCGCCGGTGGCGCTGTTGAAGCCTTCTTCCAACTGGAAGATCGCCTTCAGGCCGCCGCCCAGGTCCTCGGAACCCTTCAGGCCGAAACGGCTGCCGGCCCAGATGCCGTTGACCATCTTGACGACCGACTTGCCGCCTGCCGTCGCGCCCAGCGCGGCCTGGCTGCTCTGCCAGCCGATGCCCGTGTCGACGATACCGTACAGCGTCACGCTGCTTTGCGCGTGCGCGACGCCCGCGGTCAGGCCGGTGAGCGTAGCTGCCGCCACCATGATGCGTTTGTTCATTGCGTCCCCTCTGTTTCCAAAGCCTGCACCCCGCAGGCAGATACGATCGCTTGTCAGTCGCGCCGCGAGTCGACGGCGACTGGTCTCCAAATGAAGAGCCTTGTCCGCGTACTTGTGGAGCCCCTCATCTAGTCAGACATCCTATAACGATCGCAATAAATTCAACAATGCAGAATTTCAGATTCCTAGGGAAATCTCTGTGTCATTTATGTTGAAACCTGCACTTGACAGTGGGGACTCATTTGATAACTCATTGATTATTATCGATATTTTATTTCTTTCACTTTGACTTCAATAGCTTTCCAGAATATTCCGCGTAATGTTGCCGTGCTCGGACGACTCGCGCCATTTTTTGGGATTAGGCAGACGAAAGGTGAGATGTATGACCAGTTAGGCACCAGCCCCGCCGGTCGGGGCCGGGCGGCGCGATCCTGCCCTCACGGACCAGACGATATCGGGCGCCGGCCGTGCATCATTTCGTTCTCGATTCGACAGCTTTCGATTATTACGAAAGGAATTTGCAATCCGCCGGAGAAAGGAACCGGTTCCTTCCCGAGCCGACGGAATCGCCGCGATCAGCGTTGGTCGGCCGTCTCGGCCATCAGCATCTCGAGGAAGGCGGCCGGCGCGGGATCGAGCCCTTCGGTGACGTCGCCCGCCGCGGCCGCCGCGTGCGTGACCACCAGTTCCCAGCACAGCTCGGCGCGTTCGAGCCGCACGCAGGCCAGCATCTCGGGGCGGCGCACCACGATGTCCTCGGGCAGCAGGGCGATGCCCAGGCCCTGGCAGACTAGGTCGAGCAGCGTGTCCAGGTCGCCGATCTCGAAGGCCACGCGCCGCTGCAGCCCGGCTTCGGCGAAGCCGCGATCGACCAGCCGGCGCGTGCCCTGCCCCGGCACGAAATCGACGAAGGCCTCGCGCGTCAGCCGCGCGAGCGGCACCGAGCCGGCCGAGGCGAGCGGGTGGTCGCGCCCGCAGGCCAGCACCATGTCGTCGCAGGCGATGATGTGCGATTCGAGCCGTTCGTTGCGCTCCTCGATCGGCAGGATCGCCAGGTCGAGCTCGCGCGCGCCCACCTTCTCGTTCAACTCCAGCGCGCCGCCCTGCACCAGCCGCACCTCCACGCCCGGATGCGCCTGGTAGAAGCGCGACAGCAGGCCCGGCAGCTCGAGGAACTGCGGCAGGCTCTGCACCGTGCCGATCGAGAGCTTGCCGCGCCGCACCGAGGTGATGTCGGCCACTTCCAGGCCGGCCCGATCGAGGATGTCGAGCGCGCGGCGCGCGCTGTCGAGGAACACCGCGCCGGCCGCCGACAGGCTCACGCGGCGCGTGGTGCGCACCAGCAGCTTGGCGCCCAGTTCCTCTTCCAGCAGACGAATCGAGGTCGACAGCGCCGACTGGACGATATGGCAGCGTTCGGCGGCGCGCGTGAAGTTCGCCTCCTCGGCGACGGCTACGAAATGGCGAAGTTGTCTCAGTTCCACGGCGTTCCTTGGTGTTCCGGCACGGGCCGCGCGGCGAGCGGCCCGTCATGCATCGATCGACGTGAATTATGGCAAACATTCGGGCCGGCGATCGGCCCTGCCGCCGGCCGGGACGTCGAGGCCAGACCGTTAGTTGCCCTGCACGCCAGGCTAAGCGCCCCCAGCGCGCAGGCGCTACAATCCCGCGCCTGAGCACTCCAAGACGAGCCCCGGTTTTGACTGACTTCGAGCAGGGTTTCATCCTGACCCGTCACTGGCGGGACACGGCCGCCGGCGTCGAGATCGAATTCTGGCTCGCCACCGGCCAGGGTCCGCGCCGGGTGCGCCTGCGTCCGCAGGAATCGGTCGCGTTCCTGCCCGTCGAGCACCGCGAGGCGGCCGAGCGCCTGCTGGCCGGCGAGAGCGGCGTGGAATTGCGCCCGCTCGCGCTGCACGACTTCCGCCGGCGCCCGGTGCTGGGCCTCTACTGCAAGCGCCACCGGCATCTCGGCGCCCTGCAGAAACGGCTCGCGCGCGAAGGCGTCGATCTCTACGAAGCCGACATCACGCCGCCCGATCGTTACGCGATGGAGCGCTTCATCACCGCGCCGGTCCGCTTTCGCGGCACGCCGGCGGGCGAGGCGCTGCTGGTCGACGCCGAGCTGAAGAGCGAGAGCGACTACCGCCCGGCGCTGCGCTGCGTCTCGCTCGACATCGAGACCAGCGCGCGCGGCGAACTCTATTCGATCGCGCTGGAAGGCTGCGGGCAGCGCGACGTGTTCATGCTCGGCCCGGCCAACGGCGACGCGGCCGGACTGGCGCTGAACCTGGTCTATTGCGAAACGCGCCCCGCGCTGCTCGAACGGCTCAACGCCTGGTTCGCCGAACACGATCCCGATGCGATCATCGGCTGGAACCTGATCCAGTTCGACCTGCGCGTGCTGCACGCGCACTCGCAGGAATTCGGCGTGCCGCTGCGCCTGGGCCGCGACGGCAGCGTGCTCGACTGGCGCGCCCACGGCCAGCAGCCCGACCACTTCTTCGCGGGCGCGGCCGGGCGGCTGATCATCGACGGCATCGACGCGCTGAAGTCGGCCACCTGGACCTTCCCCTCGTTCAGCCTCGAATACGTCTCGCGCACGCTGCTCGGCGAGGGCAAGGCGGTCGACAACCCCTATGCACGCATGGACGAGATCCAGCGCCGCTTCGACGAGGACAAGCCCGCGCTCGCGCACTACAACCTCAAGGACTGCGAACTCGTCACGCGCATCTTCGCCAAGGCCGACCTGCTGTCCTTCATGCTGGAGCGCGCCACCGTCACGGGGCTCGCGGCCGATCGCACCGGCGGCTCGGTGGCGGCCTTCACGCACCTGTACCTGCCGCGCATGCACCGGCTCGGCTACGTGGCGCCGAACCTCGGCGACGTGACCGGCCAGAACAGCCCCGGCGGCTTCGTGATGGATTCGCGGCCCGGCCTCTACGATTCGGTGCTGGTGCTCGACTACAAGAGCCTCTATCCCTCGATCATCCGCACCTTCCTGATCGACCCGGTCGGGCTGGTGGAAGGCCTGGCCCAGCCCGACGACGCGCATTCGGTGCCCGGCTTCCTGGGCGCGCGCTTCTCGCGCAGCCGGCACTGCCTGCCCGACATCGTGCGGCGCGTCTCGGAAGGCCGCGACCTGGCCAAGCGCCAGCGCAACGCGCCGCTCTCGCAGGCGCTCAAGATCATCATGAACGCCTTCTACGGCGTGCTCGGCTCCTGGGGCTGCCGCTTCTTCGACCCGCGCCTGGCCTCCTCGATCACCATGCGCGGCCACGAGATCATGCATCGCACGCGCGAGCTGATCGAGGCGCAAGGCTACGAGGTGATCTACGGCGATACCGATTCCACCTTCGTGTGGCTGCGCGAGGCGCACCAGGACGGCGAGGCCGAGCGCAAGGGCCGCGCGATCGTCGCGCACGTGAACGACTGGTGGCGCACGCACCTGCGCGAGCGCTTCGGACTCGAGAGCGCGCTGGAGCTGCAATACGAGCGCCACTACCTGCGCTTCCTGATGCCCACCGTGCGCGGCGCCGAGGAAGGCAGCAAGAAGCGCTACGCGGGCCTCGCGCTCGGCGCCGACGGCGGCGAGGACGTGGTGTTCAAGGGCCTGGAGACGGTGCGTACCGACTGGACGCCGCTCGCGCAGCAGTTCCAGCGCGAGCTCTACACGCTGGTGTTCCGCCGCGAGCCCTACCAGGACTTCATCCGCGAGACGGTGCGCCGCGTGCTGGCCGGCGAGCTCGATGCCGAGCTGGTCTATCGCAAGCGCGTGCGCCGGCCGCTGGCCGAGTATCAGCGCAACGTGCCGCCCCACGTGCGCGCCGCGCGCACCGCAGACGAGTACAACCGCGAGCTGGGCCGGCCGCTGCAGTACCAGCGCGGCGGCTGGATCAGCTACGTGATGACCACCGCCGGCCCGGAGCCGCTGGAGACCATGCGCTCGCCGATCGACTACGCGTTCTACCTGAGCCGGCAACTGCAGCCCGTCGCCGACGGGATCCTGCCGTTCCTGAAGGACGACTTCGAAACGGTGATCTCGGGGCAGGGGCAGCTCTTTTCGTTCTGAGGACGGCGGGCCGCGCCCGTCGATGTCCGTCGATAGCGACATTGCCGGATTGTCGCCACCGGCAGGCCAATCTGTTTCCCCCGCAACGGTTTATCCGCGCTGCCGCAATCGCGATACTGTCGAACATCCGCCGTGCCGCGACGGCGCGCGCCATCGACCGCGCCAACCGTCCCGCCCCGGCCTTCCCTCACGACAGGTCATGCCATGCTGACGAGACACGCGATCGAAACCGGCGCCTACCGCCAACAGTTCGAGGCGATGCCGGGGCTCTGGACGCCCGAGCGCATCGACGCTTCATTGGATGCCACGCTGCGCGAGCGGCCGGCCGGCGCCGACGAAGTCTGGGTGTTCGGCTATGGATCGCTGATCTGGAATCCCGCCATCGAGTTCGCCGCGCATCGCGTGGCCCGGCTGGAAGGCTGGCATCGCAGCTTCTGCCTGCGGATGCTGGCCGGCCGCGCCGGTTGCGAGCGCCCGGGGCGCATGCTCGCGCTGGAGCCCGGTGGAGAAACCACCGGCATCGCGCTGCGCCTGCATGCCGAGCGTCTGGTCGACGAGCTGCGGCTGGTGTGGATCCGCGAGATGGTGCTCGGTTCGTATCGGCCGACCTGGGCCAAGGTCCGGCTCGACGACGGCAGCGACGCGCATGCGATCGCCTTCGTGGCCGACCCGAGCCGCGAGCAATACGAGCGCGACGCCTCGGTGGCCACGGCCGCGCCGCTGATCGCGCAAGCAGCCGGGCCGATCGGCAGCAATGCCGATTACCTGTTCCGCCTGCAGGCGGCGCTGCGCGAGCACGGCATCGGCGATGCCTATGTCGATGCACTGGCCGAGGCGGTGGCGCGCGCGCAGCGCGGCGCCGGGCAGCGCGACGCGATGAGCGTGCCGGGCGGGCGTTGAACGCCCGCCCCTGATTTCCGGCCCACACGCCGCCGTGCCGCCCCGAGCGGCGCGGCGGCGTTTGCTTTCCCGCCCCCCGTTTTCCTCTCGAGGCCGGCCTTCGGCCCGCGGCCTGCACGCGCCCCGCCACTGTCGCCCGCCGGGAGACAAAGAAACCACCCCCGCCGGCTTTATCGCCGCGACCGCCAACTCCATACTTCGGCCAACGCTGCGGACCTGATTTCGCGCGCCGCCCGATGGGCGACCGACCGCGAGCCGGACCCGACGAATTCTTGATCTCCACATCTATTTGATAAGGAATCCTCTTATGTTCACGCAACCCAGGAAGCGCCTGGCGGCCGTGGCCGGCGCGATCGCGCTGGCCGGCGCCGCCGGCGCGATCGGCATCCTGCATGGGCCCGGCGGCACGCCGCTGGCCGAGGCACGGGCGGCCGGCGCGCCCGCGGCGATCGACGTCGACGCCGCCGTGGTGATCTCGCGCGGCATCACCGATTGGCAAAGCTACACGGGCCGCCTGGAGGCGGTCGACCAGGTCGAGGTACGGCCGCTGGTCTCGGGCACTATCGTGGCCGTTCATTTCCGCGACGGCGCCCTGGTTCGCAAGGGCGATCCGCTGTTCACGATCGACCCGCGTCCCTACCAGGCCGCCGTCGACCGCGCCGCCGCGCAGCTCGCCGCCGCGCTCGCGCGCGCCGCCTACACCTCGGCCGACGCGGCACGCGCCGAGCGCCTGATCGGCGACAACGCGATCGCCAGGCGCGACTACGACGAGAAGCAGAACGCCGCGCGCGAGGCCGCTGCCGGCGTGAAGGCGGCGCAGGCGGCGCTCGAGGCCGCACGCGTCGATCTCGGCTACACGCGCATCGTCGCGCCGGTGGCGGGACGTGTCTCGCGCGCCGAGCTGACGCCCGGCAACACCGTCAGCGCGGGCGCCAACGCGCCGCTGCTGACCACCCTGGTCTCGGTCTCGCCGATCTACGCCTCGTTCGAGGTCGACGAGCAGACCTATCTGCAATACCTCGGCCACGACCGCGACGCGCGCGTGCCGGTGGCGCTCGGCCTGGCCGACGAGAGCGGCTATTCGCGCGACGGCGTGATCGCCTCGGTCGACAACCGGCTCGATACCGGCTCGGGCACGGTGCGCGTGCGCGCCAGCTTCGCCAACGCCGACGGCGCGCTGGTGCCGGGCCTCTATGCGCGCGTCAAGGTGGGCGGCGGCCGTGCCCACCACGCGATCCTGGTGGACGACGCGGCGATCGGCACCGACCAGTCGCGCAAGTACGTGCTGGTGGTCGACGGCTCGAACCGCATCCGCTATCGCACGGTGCAGCCGGGCGGGCTGCACGACGGCCTGCGCGAGATCGAGGCCGGCCTGGCGCCGGGCGAACGCATCGTGGTGAACGGCACGCTGCGCGTGCGCCCGAACGACCTGGTGCACGCGCGGATGGTCGGCATGGCCGACGCCGCGAAGCAGCCGGCCTGAAGCGAGGAGCACGATCATGAACATTTCGAAATTCTTCATCGACCGGCCGATCTTCGCCGGCGTGCTGTCGATGCTGGTGTTCCTGGCCGGCGCGATCGCGCTGGGCAAGCTGCCGACCGCCGAATACCCGGAAGTGGTGCCGCCCTCGGTGGTGGTGCGCGCGCAGTATCCCGGCGCGAACCCGAAGGTGATCGCCGAGACGGTGGCCGCGCCGCTCGAGGAGCAGATCAACGGCGTCGAGAACATGCTCTACATGCAGTCGCAGGCCAACAGCGACGGCAACATGACGACCACCGTCACCTTCAAGCTCGGCACCGATCCCGACAAGGCGCAGCAACTGGTGCAGAACCGCGTCTCGCAGGCGCTGCCGCGCCTGCCCGAGGACGTGCAGCGGCTCGGCGTGACCACCGTCAAGAGCTCGCCGACGCTGACCATGGGCGTGAACCTGGTGTCGCCCAACGGCCGCTACGACCTCACCTACCTGCGCAATTACGCGCTGATCAACGTCAAGGACCGGCTCGCCCAGGTGGCCGGCGTCGGCGAGGTGGCGATGTGGGGCGCCGGCGACTACTCGATGCGGATCTGGCTGGACCCCACCAAGGTCGCACGGCAGAACCTGACCGCCACCGACGTGGTCAACGCGATCCGCGAGCAGAACGTGCAGGTGGCCGCCGGCATCGTCGGCGGCGCGCCGATGACCACGCGCGTGCCGCTGCAGTTGAGCGTCAACGCGCAAGGCCGCCTGAAGACCGAGGAGGAATTCGGCAACATCATCGTGCGCAGCTCGCCCGACGGCGCGCTCACGCACCTGCGCGACGTGGCGCGCGTCGAGCTGGGCGCATCCGAGTACGCCTTGCGCGCCAGCCTGGACGGCAAGCCCGGCGTGCAGCTGATCATCTTCCAGCAGCCCAACGCGAACTCGCTGCAGATCTCCACCGACGTGCGCAGGATCGTCGCCGAGCTGCAGAAGGACATGCCCGAGGGCGTGAAGGCCGAGATCGTCTACGACCCGACCCAGTTCGTGCGCGAGAGCATCGACGCGGTGGTCCACACGCTGTTCGAGGCGATCCTGCTGGTGGTGATCGTGGTGATCCTGTTCCTGCAGACCTGGCGGGCCTCGCTGATCCCGCTGCTGGCGGTGCCGGTGTCGATCGTCGGCACCTTCTCGCTGATGCTGGCCTTCGGCTTCACGATCAATGCGCTCTCGCTGTTCGGCATGGTGCTGGCGATCGGCATCGTGGTGGACGACGCGATCGTGGTGGTGGAAAACGTGGAGCGCAACATCGCCGCCGGCCTCTCGCCGCTGGACGCCTCCTACGCGGCGATGCGCGAGGTGAGCGGGCCGATCGTCGCGATCGCGCTGACCCTGGTGGCCGTGTTCGTGCCGCTGGCCTTCATGTCGGGCCTCACCGGCCAGTTCTACAAGCAGTTCGCGATGACCATCGCGATCTCCACGGTGATCTCGGCGTTCAACTCGCTGACGCTCTCGCCGGCCCTCTCGGCCCTGCTGCTGAAGGATCACCACGCGCCCAGGGACCCGCTCACCCGGCTGATGGACCGCGTGCTCGGGCCGTTCTTCGGCGCCTTCAACCGTTTGTTCGGACGCGGCTCGAACGCCTATGGCAACGGCATCGGCGGCATCATCCAGCGCAAGTTCGCGATGACGCTGGTCTACGGCGTGCTGCTGGGCGCCACCGTGCTGCTCGGCAAGCTGGTGCCGGGCGGCTTCGTGCCGGCCCAGGACAAGGACTACCTGGTCAGCATCCTGCAACTGCCGCCCGGCGCCTCGCTCGATCGCACCGCCGAGGTGGTGGCGCAGATGGGCCGCATCGCGCGCGCCCAGCCCGGCGTGGTCCATACGCCGGAATTCCCGGGCCTCAACGTGACGGGCCTGATGAACTCGTCGAGCAGCGGCCTGGTGTTCCCGGTGATGCGCCCGTCGAAGGAGCGCAACGGCCACGAGACGGCCGACGCGATCGTCGCAAACCTGAACCGCGAATACGCCGGCATCAAGGGCGCCACCATCGCCACCTTCCCGCCGCCGCCGGTGCAGGGGCTCGGCACCATCGGTGGCTTCAAGCTGCAGATCGAGGATCGCGGCGCGCTCGGCTACGAGGCGCTGAACCAGGCGGTGGGCGCCTTCCTCGCCGCGGCCGCCAAGGCGCCCGAACTCGGGCCGGCCTTCTCGAGCTACCAGATCAACGTGCCGCAGCTCAACGTCGAGCTGGATCGCGAGAAAGCCAAGCAGCTCGGCGTATCGGTCACCGACGTGTTCGACACCATGCAGATCTACCTCGGCTCGCTCTACGTGAACGACTTCAACCGCTTCGGCCGCGTCTACCAGGTGCGCGCCCAGGCCGACGCGCCGTTCCGCACCGATGCCGACAGCATCCTGCAACTGAAGACGCGTAACGCGCGCGGCGAGATGGTGCCGCTGTCCTCGCTGATCACGGTCACGCCGACCTACGGGCCGGAGACGGTGATCCGCTACAACGGCTTCCTCGCCGCCGACATCAACGGCGGCCCGGCGCCCGGTTATTCCTCGGGACAGGCGATGGCGGCGGTCGAGCGGATCGCGGCGCAGACGCTGCCGCGCGGCATCAAGTTCGAGTGGACCGACCTGACCTACCAGCAGATCCTGACCGGCGACACGGCCTTCTGGGTGTTCCCGATCAGCGTGCTGCTGGTGTTCCTGGTGCTGGCCGCGATGTATGAGAGCCTGACGCTGCCGCTGGCGATCCTGCTGATCGTGCCGATGAGCATCCTCTCGGCGCTGGCGGGCGTCTGGCTCACGCGCGGCGACAACAACATCTTCACGCAGATCGGCCTGATGGTGCTGGTGGGGCTGTCGGCGAAGAACGCGATCCTGATCGTGGAATTCGCACGCGAGCTGGAGATGAAGGGACGCTCGATCGTGCATGCCGCGATCGAGGCCTGCCGGCTGCGCCTGCGCCCGATCCTGATGACCTCGATCGCCTTCGTGATGGGCGTGGTGCCGCTGGTGATCTCGACCGGCGCCGGCTCGGAAATGCGTCGCGCGATGGGCATCGCCGTGTTCTTCGGCATGCTCGGCGTGACCTTCTTCGGGCTCGTGCTGACGCCGGTGTTCTACGTGCTGCTGCGCAAGTTGTCGGGTGGCCGTCCCTTGAAGAACCGCCACGCGCCGGCCCCGGCCGCGGGCCAGGACGCGGATCGGCGCGACGCGGCAATTCCGGTCGTCGCGCGCGATACCGCCGAGCACGAATGAGGAGCGAATCATGAACCCTGTCTCGATCCCTCGCCGGCTCGGCATCCCCGCCCTGCTCGGCGTCCTGCTGGTGCTGGCGGGCTGTTCGCTGGCACCCGACTACCACGCCCCGGCCGCGCCGAACACGGCCACCTGGAAGGAGACGGCGCCGGCCGCCGAGGCCGCTTCCCCGCTCGGTAGCTGGAAGCCGGCGCAACCGTCCGAGACGCTCGATCGCGGCGCCTGGTGGACGGTGTTCGGCGATCCCGCGCTCGACTCGCTGGAGACCCGCGCGATCGCCGCGAATCCGAACCTGCAGGCCGCCGCGGCGCGGCTGGCCGAGGCGCGGGCCGCGAGCCGGCAAGCCCGCGCCAGCCTGTTCCCGACGCTCGACGCAGGCTTCGGGCCGACTCGCGAGCAGGTCTCGGCGGCCTCGCAGTTCCAGCCCGACGGCGCGCGGATTCCGCAGCAGACGCTGTGGCGCGCGCAGGCCGGCGCCTCCTACGAGGCCGACCTGTTCGGCCGCGTCGCCTCGAACGTCGAGGCGAGCCGCGCCGATGCCCAGCGCGGCGCGGCGCTCTATCGGTCGATGCTGCTGGCCCTGCAGGCCGACGTCGCGCAGCATTATTTCGCGCTGCGCGAGCTCGATGCCGAAGGCGAGGTGTATGCGCAGGCCGTGACGCTGCGCGAGCATGCGCTCGACCTGATCACGCATCGCTACCAGGCCGGCGACATCGCCGAGCTCGACCTGTCGCGGGCACGCGCCGAGCTGTCGAGCGCGAAGGCCGAGGCGATGACGGTGGCGCGCCAGCGCGCGGCTTCCGAGCATGCGCTCGCGGTGCTGCTGGGCGAAGCGCCGGCCGCGTTCTCGTTCGCGGCCGCGCCGATCCAGCCAATCGAGCTGCGGATCCCGCCGGGCCTGCCCTCCTCGCTGCTCGAGCGGCGCCCCGACATCGCCGCGGCCGAGCGCGCGATGGCTGCCGCCAACGCGCGTATCGGCGTGGCGCGCGCAGCCTTCTTCCCTTCGCTGTCGCTGAGCGCGGCCGGCGGCTTCGAGGCCGCCACGCTCGCCGACTTGTTCCGCTGGAGCAGCCGTGCCTTCCTGCTCGGGCCGCTGGCCGGCACCGCGCTGAACGTGCCGCTGTTCGACGGCGGCCGGCGCCGCGCCGAACTCGACCGTTCGCACGCCGCCTACGACGAGGCCGCCGCGCAATACCGGCAGCAGGTGCTGACGGCGTTCCGCGAGGTCGAGGACGGCTTGTCCGACCTGCGCGTACTCGCCAACCAGACGCGCGAGCAGGACGACGCGGTGGCCGCCTCGCAACGCGCGGCCGATCTCGCCCGGCGCCAGTACGCCGAGGGCATGGTCGGTTATCTCGAGGTGCTCGATGCGCAGCGTTCGGTATTGCAATCGCGTCGCGCCGCCGTGCAGTTGCGCGGCGTGCAGGCGGCGGCGACGGTCAGCCTGATACGCGCGCTCGGCGGCGGCTGGGGCGAGCCCGCCTCGACCGCCCGGATCGCGAGCAACACGGCGCACGCCGGGGCCGACACGATGCGATGACTCGATAAGCGAAGCGCATCCGCCTCGTCGAAGGCCTGCCCGATTCGTGGGCAGGCCTTTTTTCATCGACGACGCACGATGTTTTGCAGACCTGATCGCTTCTCGCGATTTTCATCCGGGTATTGAAGGCGGTGCATCGGCAGGCATCGAGACGGGCGGGCAATAAGCCCCGGGTGATATCGCGAACGACGCGGGCCCTGCCCGGTCGAGGCGAAAAAAAGTCGGGATACCGCCACGACGTGGCCGGCATCCCTGGCCCCCTGGGTGACATCGGGAGGAGATGATGAGGGTTGGCGATACAGTACCGGCTCGCGCGTGGCCTGAACAGCGGCCCGCCACGAAATCTCAATTCGGCTTTGGCGAACAACCGGATCCAAGCGAACGTGTTAGGCGCGAGGATTCGACATGGCTCGACGTTTCGTCATGCCGATCGATTCCGTCCATGCAGGAAGGCCGCCTGCGTCGTGCCCGACGAGGCGGCCCGGCTCGCATCCTCGCGCGCCTCGCGTTCGCTCAGACGGCGTCCTCGCGCAGCACGTCGGCGAGGTGGTTGACCACGGCGCGCGTCTTCGCCGCCATCTTCTGGCCCAGCGAGATGATCGCGTGCACCGGCGGGCCGTCGACGTCGCATTGCGGCAGCACGTGCACGAGGCGGCCTGCCTTCACGTGGCCGCTGGCGACGCGATCGTGGATCTGCGCGATGCCAAAGCCCGACAAGGCAGCCTCCACCAGCGCCTGCCCGTCGCTGACCACCAGCACCGGCTGGGCCGCGTACTCGCGCGACGCGTTGCCCTCGCGCAGCGACCAGCCGCGCAACCGCCCGGAAGGGCCGCGAAACACGATCGAATCGTGGCCGGCCAGCGCGGCGATGTCCTCGACGGCGCCGCGTCGCGCGAGATAGTCGGGCGAGGCATAGAGCCCGAGCCGCAGGTCGCATAGCTTGCGCACGGTCAGCTCGCTGTCGTCGGGCAGCACGCCGATGCGCACCACCACGTCCCAGCCCTCGCCGATCGGATCCGACATGCGGTCCGTCAGCGCCAGTTCCAGCGTGATCTTCGGATAGCGGGCGCGCAGCGCGTTGAAGCTCGGCAGCAGCAAGCGGCCAAAGCCGGCAGGCAGGTCGATGCGCACGCGCCCGGCCGGTTCGGAGCGCCGCGAGGCGAGTTGCTGCTCGGCCTCGCGCAGGCCGTCGAGCGCGTCCTGGGCGGCCACCAGGTAGGTTTCGCCGTCCTCGGTCAGTCGCACCGCGCGCGTGGTGCGCTGGAACAGCCGCGTGCCGAGCCGCGCCTCCAGGCGCTGCACGGCCTTGCCGACATTCGACTTGCTGCTGCCGATCTGTTCGGCCGCGCGCGTGAAGCTGCCCGTCTGCGCGACGGCCACGAACACGGCGATTTCATTCAGCGGGGCATCCATGCGTTCGTTCATCCTGCGGCCTCGGCTCGGCGATGCGTTCGAAACGCCGAAGGCCGCGCTCCTGTGGCGCGGCCCCGGCATCGCAACCTGCCCGGCATTGTAGTCAATCGGCGATCCGCGCGTGGCGCGGACCGGCTTGGCGCGCGCCGCCCCGCTCTCGTCCCCGTCGTCGACCCGCGCCGACGGGCCGATCATCAGCAGCCCCTTGCCCAACTCGTCGAGCGCCTTCGGCGCCGATGAAGCCCAGCGGCAGCATCACCACCAGCGCGATGCGGCAATAGCGCAGGCTGCGCCATTCTGCGTGGCGGCCCCACGCGGATCAACGCCGCGACGGTGCGCACAGCGTCGCCATGCCGGCGACAATCGCGCGCCCCGCCCGCGATGCGCGCCGATTGTCTCCCTTCGCGCTACAGAGCGGCGCATCCCGCGTCGTTTATCGCCGCATCGACTCTCGCGATACTGCATTCCACCGGCAAGACGCCGGCCGCGAGCCGGCAAGGCCGCATCACCCAACCTCATCTGCAAGGCGGAAACCATGAAGCTCTATATCGCGAAAGCCACCTGTTCCCTGGCCGTCCAGGCCGTCGCCAACGAACTGGGCCTGTCGCCCGAACTGGTGCACTTCGACGTGCTCGGCAAGACCCTGTCGGAAGACGGTAGCTTCGCCGACGTCAATGCCCTGCTCTACGTGCCCGTGCTCGAGACCGAAGGCGAGCGCCTGACCGAAACCATCGTGATCGCCTCCTACCTGGCCGACCAGCATCCGGAAGCGGGCCTGATTCCGCGCCACGGCACCATGGAGCGCGTGAAGATGGACCAGTTGCTGACCTTCATCGCCACCGAGATCGCGCAGAAGCACATCCCGCTGATGCGCAAGCTGATGACGCCCGAAGGCATCGCCTTCCATACCGGCAAGCTGCTGAGCGCCTACGGCACGCTCGACGCACGGCTCGCCGACGGTCGCGCCTATCTCACCGGCGATCGCTTCACGGTGGCCGATGCCTATGTCTGGGCAACCATGTGGCACGAGCGTTCGGGCGTGAACCTGGACCACCTCCATCACCTGCGTGCCTATCTCGAGCGCATCGAGGCGCGTGCCTCGGTGAAGCTGGCGCTGGCCGACGAGGCGACCGCCGTGGCGCGCCACGAAGTGCGGCTGGCCGCGTAAACGAAAACGGCGTCGCGTGCCGATGGACACGCGACGCCGTGGCGATACCGCTATCGCCCTATCGCTTGCGCCCCGCCACCGAGAAACGCAGCACGGTTTCCTCGTGCAGCGTCTGCCCCGGCTTCAGCTCCGTGGTCGGGAACGCCGGATGATTCGGCGAATCGGGGAAATGCTCGGCCTCGAGCGCGAACGCATCGGTCTGCCGGTAGGCATGGCCCGAGGCGCCCACCGCGCTGCCGTCCAGCGAATTCGCCGAGTAGAACTGCAGCCCCGGCTGCGTGGTATCCACGCTCAGCACGCGGCCGCTGCGCGGATCGCGCACGCTGGCGGCAAAGGCCGGCGTGCTCGGGCCGCCCGCGTCGAGCACCCAGTTGTGGTCGTAGCCGCGCGCATACACCATCTGCTC
Source organism: Burkholderia sp. Cy-637 (assembly GCF_011753175.1). NCBI lineage: Bacteria > Pseudomonadati > Pseudomonadota > Betaproteobacteria > Burkholderiales > Burkholderiaceae > Burkholderia > Burkholderia sp. Cy-637. The sequence goes on from NZ_VWWC01000008.1 coordinate 28,903, forward strand.
GAAATCGGAACGCAGGTACTTGCCGATCGGCGTGGGCTTGCGCAGGTCCAGCGGCGTGCCTTCCACCGAGGCCAGTTCGCCGGTGGGGATCGAGGTCCGATCGGTCGGCGTGTAGCGCGAGGCCGCGATGCGGATCTCCTGGTCCTCCACGCTGCCGCTGCCCTCGCCGGCCAGGTTGAAGTAGGTGTGGTTGGTCAGGTTGACCACCGTGTCCTTGTCGGTGCTCGCCTCGTAGACGATATGCAGCGCGTTGTCGTCGGTGAGCCGGTAGGTGACGTGAACCGTGAGCGTGCCGGGAAAGCCGTTCTCGCCGTCGGGGCTCACGTAGCTCAGCTCGACGCCCGCGCCATCCTTGCCGCCGTCGAGCGGCTTCGCGCTCCAGACCTTCGAATCGAAACTGTCGGGCCCGCCGTGCAGCGTGTTGGGCGCGTTGTTGATCGGCAGCTTGTAGGTCTGGCCGTCGAGCTGGAACTGGCCGCCGGCGATGCGGTTCGCGTAGCGGCCGATCAGGGCGCCGAAATGGATGTTGCCGTTATAGACCTCGTAATCCTTCAGCGAGGCGAAGCCGAGCACGATATTGGCGGACTTGCCATGCCGGTCCGGTACCTCGATCGCGGTGATCACGCCGCCGTAGTTGATCAGCTTGACGGTGGTGCCGCGCGCGTTCTTCAGCGTGTACTCGGTGACGGGCTTGCCGTCCTTGGTGGTGCCGTAAGGCGCCTGGCTCAGCGTGGCGGCCGGCGCGAGCGAGGCGGCCAGCAGGCCTGCCGCGAACAGCGCGCAGGCTGCCAGGCGCGGCGGATGCAGGGGAGACGATCTCATCGGGGTACCTGTTCCTCTCGGATAGGGTGGGAAGGATCGTCGGCCGGCGCGGCATGCAACATGGCTTGCCGCGGGTGCTTCACAGGCCGACGCGATGGCGCTACGTTCTGCATGCGGCTCGGGAGTGTCGACGATTGTAATCGTATGAGGGTTGCAGCGACAATCGAGGCGCGTCGTGCCGGCCGCCTCCGCGAGCGCTGATCCGCGCGACGCGCCAGGACGCAATTCCGATGCCCGAGCCGCCGCGCGCGCCGCCTTGCGTGCGCGGCCCACCACGCGGCCCCGCGCCGCAAAGGACAGCGAGCCATGCCCCGCACCATCGCCGAAAAACGCGCCGCGTTCCGCCAACTCCACGAAAACGGCTGTTTCCTGCTGCCCAATCCCTGGGACGCCGGCACCGCGCGCTACCTGCAGGCCGCCGGCTTCCAGGCGCTGGCCACCACCAGCTCCGGCTTCGCCTGGTCGCAAGCGCATGCCGACAACACGCTGTCGCGCGAGGCCGTGCTCGCCCACCTGCGCGCGATCGTGCAGGCCACCGACTTGCCGGTGAATGCCGACTTCGAGAACGGCTTCGGCGCTACGCTCGAGGAGGTCGCGCAAAGCGTCGGGCTGGCGGTGGAGACCGGCGTGGCGGGCCTGTCGATCGAGGATTCGACGGGCGACGCGAGCGGCTCGCTGTTTCCGATCGAGGTGGCGGTGGAGCGCGTGGCCGCCGCGCGGCGCGCGATCGATGCCAGGGGCGGAGATACGCTGCTGGTGGCGCGCGCCGAGAACTTCTTCGCCGGCCCGCCCGACCTGGACGACGCGATCGCGCGGCTGCGCGCCTATTCGGCGGCCGGCGCCGATTGCCTCTACGCGCCCGGCATTCGCACGCGCGGGCAGATCGAGGCGGTGGTGATGGCGGTGGCGCCCAAACCCGTCAACGTGCTGGTCGGCACGCCGCTCGAATTCACGCTGGCCGACCTGGCCGCGCTCGGCGTGCGGCGCGTGAGCGTCGGCGGGGCGCTGGCGCGCGCGGCCTGGGGCGGCTTCATGGCCGCCACGCAGGCGCTGGTGGAGGGACGCTTCGATGGTTTCGCGGGGATTCCGGCGGGCGGGAAGCTCAATGAGGTGTTCGAGCGGAAGTAAGCCCGGCCGCCCCCCGCTTCAGGTATCCATGATCGGCCGCAGCAGCGCCTGCCCTTCATAGAGGAATCGCAGGTAACGCTCGCGGATCTCCGCGAGCGACAGCGAGGACACCTGCGTGGTGATGGTCAGGCTCGCGCGCATCTGTCCATGGCGGTCCGTCAGCGGCACGCCGAGGATGCGCATGCCGACCTCGTATTCCTGGTCCAGCTCCGCGTAACCCTGCTCGCGGATCGCCGCGATCACGGCCTTGATCTCGGCGATACCGGTGCGCGTGTAGGGCGTCAACGCCTGCCGCTCGACGCGCGCCAGGTAGGCATCCACCTCCTCGTCGCTCAGCGAGGCCAGCCACAGTCGGCCGCTGCCGGTGCAGTACATCGGCAGCCGCCAACCCTGCCGCATCGACAGCGAGGACACGTTCATCACGCGGCTGCGCACGATATGCACCACTTCGTCGCCGTCGCGCACGGCCACCGATACATGCTCGCGCGTCTCCGCCGCCACCTTCTCGACGATCGGCCGCATCATGCGCGGCAGCCGCGCCGATTCCACATAGGCCTGGCCGATCCGCAGGTTCTTGGCGGTCAGCCAGTAGTAGCGGCCATCGGTTTCCGCGTAGCCGTCATGCACCAGGGTCAGCAGGAAGCGCCGCGCCGCGCTGGTGCTCAGGCCGGCGCGGGCGGCCGCCTCGGGCACCGTCAGCCGCGGTGTCTGGTCGTTGAACAGCAGGATCAGGGCGAGCCCTTTCTGCAATCCCGCGATCAGGTCGCGCTCATGGATGAGGGGTTGTTTCATCAGAGGATTATTCCGGCCAGGCATGAAGTCGCTACGACAATGCGATTATCGCAATGCCGATTCGCTTATCGCAATATTTTCGATTCTTCGCCGTTGCTGCCGCCAGGGCGCCGGTCGCACCATAAGCGCCATGTTCCTCATGGATTCCGGTGCGCCTCAATGATTCGCGGTACGACCGAACTGGTGGCCATCGTCGGCTCCCCCATCGCCCAGGTGAAATCGCCGCAGAACTTCAACCGCTGGTTCGAGCGGCACGGCAAGGATGCCTCGATGATCCCGATCGACCTCGACGGCGGCTCGCTCGATCACTTCATCGACGCGATGCGCGCCTGGCGCAACCTGCGCGGCTGCGTGGTCACGGTGCCCTACAAGCAGCAGGTGGCGCCGCGCCTGGACGCGCTGAGCCTGCGCGCCGAGGCGCTGGCCTGTGTCAACGTGATCCGTCGCGAGGCGGACGGCAGGCTGGTGGGCGACAACGTCGACGGCGACGGCTTCCTCAACGCCGCGCGCGGCCACGGCTTCGAGCCGGCCGGCGCGCGGGCGCTGGTGATCGGCGCGGGCGGGGTGGGCAGCGCGATCGCCTGGGCGCTCTGCGAGCAGGGCGCGGCGTCGGTGACGGTGGTCGACATCGACGCGCCGCGCGCGCGCCGCCTGCGCGAGCTGCTGGCCCGGCATCATCCCCGCACCGAGATCGAGCCGCACTTCGATACGCTGGCGCCGTTCGAGCTGGTGGCGAACGCCTCGCCGGCCGGCATGGAAGGCTACGCGCCGCTGCCGCTGGAAGCGATCACGCTCGCCACGCTGCGCCCCGCCACGCTGGTGGCCGACGTGGTCACCGCGCCTGAGGTCACGCCCTTTCTCGAACTGGCGCGCCGCGCCGGCTGCCCGATCCAGACCGGAGCCGAGATGGCGCTGGCGCAGTTCGGCAACCTGGGCGCGTTCATGAACGTCACGCCGCTGGAGGTCTGAGCGGCACAGGCTGCGAACCCGGCCGCCCAAGGCGAGCCGGGACGCTTTCATCCACCAGGATGACATTCCAATATTAATCAGGAGACCGGATCGATGAACGACCGACACATCACATCCACACCCAGCGCCGGGCAAACCCGGCGCGCCACGGCGAGCGGCTGGATCGGCTCGGCGCTGGAATACTACGACTTCTTCATCTACGCGCAGGCCGCGGCGATGGTGTTCCCGCAGTTGTTCTTCCCGCACGGCAACCCCAAGCTGGCGATCGTCGCCTCGCTGGCCACCTACGGCGTGGGCTACGTGGCGCGTCCGATCGGCGGCTTCCTGCTGGGCCGGCGCGGCGACACGCACGGCCGCAAGCACCTGCTGCTGCTCTGCATGTTCCTGATGGGCGCCTCGACCTTCGCGGTGGGCCTGCTGCCCACCTACGGGCAGATCGGCATCGCCGCGCCGATCCTGCTGGTGCTGCTGCGCCTGGTGCAGGGTTTCGCGGTGGCCGGCGAGATCTCGGGCGCGAGCTCGATGATCCTGGAGCAGGCGCCGTTCGGCAAACGCGGTTATTACGCGAGCTTCGCGCTGCAGGGCACCCAGGCGGGCCAGATCTTCGCGGCCGCGATCTTCATGCCGCTGGCTTATTGGATGTCGCACGACACCTTCGTCGCCTGGGGCTGGCGCATTCCCTTCCTGCTCAGCGCGCTGGTGCTGGCGGCCGGTTTCGTGATCCGCCGCAACGTGTCGGAGTCGCCCGCCTTCGTCAACGAGGACAACCAAGGCGGCATCCCGGCCTCGCCGATCGCGGTGGCGTTCCGCGAAAGCTGGCGCGACATGATCCGCATCGCGGTGATGGCCACCGCGGCCGTGATCGCGATGGTCGCCACCATCTTCGGCGCGGCCTACGCGGTGCAGCCTGCCTACGGCATCGGCTTCGCGCCCGACATCTATCTCGCGATCCCGTTGATCGGCAACATCGTCGCCGTGATCGTGATTCCCTATGTCGGCAGGCTGTCGGACCGGATCGGCCGGCGCATTCCGGTGGTGGTCGGCTCGCTCGGCGCGGGGCTGCTGTCCTATGTCTATCTCTACGCGATCAGCGCGCACAACGCGCCGCTGGCGATCGTCACCTCGGTGCTGATGTGGGGCGTGATCTACCAGGGCTTCAATGCCGTGTTCCCGAGCTTCATGCCGGAGCTGTTCCCGACCCGCACGCGCGTCTCGGCGATGTCGATCGGCCAGAACATCGGCATGGCTCTGACCGCGCTGCTGCCCTCGCTGTTCGCCGCGATCGCGCCGCCGGGCACGCAGAACATCCCCATGCTGATCGGCACCACCACGCTGGTGATCACGGCGCTGGCCGCGCTGGCGGCCTGGACCGCGCGCGAGACCTATCGCACGCCGCTCAACGAGCTGGGCGGCAAGCCGGCCATGGCGGCCGCGCGAAGCCGCGCCGGCGCGGGCGATTCGGCCGCGGCCGCCGGCGCGCGATCGAGCTGAGCGCGCTTCAAAGGCAAGCGGCGCCGCCGGGTTGCGGCGACGCGGCTTGCCATAGCCCGGGTGGCTCGGCCTCGATGATCATGATCATCGACATGCCGCCCCGACTCCTCACCTCTCTTCCCTGTTTCAGCGCGCCAGCAACTGCTCGCTGAGCGTCCACAGCGCCCTTGCATGCACCGGGTCGACCGCGTAAGGCGAGACGCCCCGGATCCGCATCGCGTCGGCCATCTCGATCTCGCGCGGTGACTCGTCGCGCAGCGGCGCGACATCGACGTTCTCGCAATAGAGCCCACCCAGGCCGTCGAGCTTCGGGCTGGTCGCGCACCAGACCTGGGTGGCCGCGCCCTGCCCGACCGTCTTCAACTGTCGCGACGGATCGCGGATCGGCTGCCCCTGTGCATCGAGCACGCCGGCCTCGATCAGTTGCTCGCGCGTGACGTGCTTTCCCAGCCCCGTCTCGACGATGCTGCCCGGATGCAGCGAGAAGGCGCGCACGCCATGCTCGCGCTCGCGCCGGTCGAGCTCGACCGCGAACAGGATATTGGCCGTCTTCGACTGTCCATAGGCCGAGAACGGGTGATAGTCGCGCCGCTCGAAGTTCGGATCGTCGAGCGAGACATCGGCGTAGCGATGGCCGAGCGAGGACACCGAAACCACGCGCGCGCCGCCCGCAGCGCGCAGCAGCGGCAACAGCGCGGTGGTCAGCTGGAAATGACCGAGATGGTTGGTGGCGAACTGGATCTCGTAGCCGCGCGCGTCGCGCCGCAACTCAGGCACGGCCATGATGCCGGCGCTGTTGACGAGGATCCGCAGCGCGGGCGTGTCGGCCGCCACCGAGGCGGCGAAGGCCGCGATCGAAGCGGGATCGAGCAGGTCCATCGCGCGCACCTGCGCGTCGATGCCGGCCAGCGCCGAGCGCGCGCGTTCGACGTCGCGCGCCGGCACGATCACCCGGGCGCCGGCCTCGCGCAGCACGCGCACGGTCTCGAGGCCGAGCCCCGAATAACCGCCGGTCACCACCGCGGTGGCGCCCGACAGGTCGATGCCGGCGATCACCTCGTCGGCCGTGGAAGCGGCTCCGAATCCGGAGCCGATGGGCTGTTGCTGGTTCGACATGGCAAAACCTCATGAAGGACAGGTGGGCCCAGTGTAGGCGGCAAATCCTGTACGATGAATGGCCGAAAGTTCAGGAAACCATCGCATGCGTTCAGGAATCACCGAGGATCTGCTGTCGGACATGCTGCGCCTGGTCAGCGCGAACCCGGTGGTGGCGGGCGGTTTCTCGGCCGGCGGCCGCTGGGCGATCCGCTTCCCGAAGCCGGACAAGATCAAGTTCTTCGCGCTGGTGAAGGGCGGCTGCTGGCTGCTGATCGACGGCTGGGCCGAGCCGCTGCGCGTCGAATCCGGCGACATCTTCCTGCTCTCGGGCCAGCATGGCTTCGTGCTCGCGAGCGAGCCCGCCGCGCCGCCGGTGGACGCGCTGCAACTGTTCCCCGGCAGCGCCGCGACGCGCTCGGCCACCATCGGCGACGGGCTCGACTGCCGGCAGATCGGCGGCCACGTGCGGCTCGATCCCGTCAACGGCTCGCTGCTGCTGGAGGTGCTGCCGCCGCTGATCCACATCGACGGCCGCTCCGAGCAGGCGGCCGTGCTGCAGTGGCTGCTGGCGCGCCTGGTGCGCGAGCTGGAGGCCGGCGCGCTGGGCAGCAGCCTGGCCTGCACCCATCTCTCGCAGATGATGTTCATCGAGATCCTGCGCGCCCACCTGGCGCGCGACACCGAGCTCTCGCCCGGCTGGCTGCGCGCGATCGGCGACGCGCGGCTGGCGCCGGCGCTGCGGCTGATGCACGGCAAGCCGGCGCGGGCCTGGCGCCTCGAGGAGCTGGCCGCGGCCGCCGCCATGTCGCGCACCGCGTTCGCGGTTCACTTTCGCGAGGTGGCCGGCATCCCGCCGCTGGCCTGGCTCACGCAATGGCGCATGCGCCTGGCCAAGCGCGCGCTGGCCGACGAGCAGGCGAGCGTGGCGGTGCTCGCCGAGCGGCTCGGTTATGCCTCGGAAAGTGCCTTCAGCAGCGCGTTCAAGCGCGTGACCGGCGTGGCGCCCAGCGCCTACCGGCGCGAAGCCGGCAGGGAAGCGGCGGCAGCGGAATCGGGCGAACCCGCGTAGCGAAATACGAGGCCGATACACTAAGGCCCGTTTCCGCCATGAACCCAGCCCGACATGTCCTTCACCGATCCGTCATGAAACCGACACGCGCGCTCGAAGCCCTCAATTTCTTCATGGCCGACGTCCAGGCCGGCATCGGGCCGTTCATCGGCGTGTTCCTGCTGGCGCGCGGCTGGGGCGCCGACGCGATCGGCTCGGTGATGACCCTGGCGGGGCTCGCCGCGATGGCCGCCACGCCGTTCGCCGGCGCGCTGGTCGACAGCGTGCGCGCCAAGCGCGCGCTGGTGGTGGCCGCCACCTTGCTCACCACCCTCGCCTCGCTCGCGCTGCTGCCGGCGCGGGGCTGGGCGGCAGTGGCCGCCTCGCAGGTGCTGGCCGCCGTGAGCGGCGCCGTGCTGGCGCCGACCCTCGCCGGCATCACGCTGGGGGTGGTTCGCTCGCGCGGCTTCGACCTGCAGTTCGGGCGCAACCAGATGGCCAACCATGCCGGCAACGTGGTCGGCGCGGCGCTGGCCGGGTGGCTCGGCTGGCGTTTCGGTTTCGGCGCCGTGTTCGCGTTGTCGGCCGGTTTCGCCGTGCTTGCGATCGGCTGCGTGCTGGCGATTCCGGCGCGGGCGATCGATTACGCGAGCGCACGCGGGCTGGAGGCGGAGCAGGCGCCACGGCAGGACGCGGCTCGGCGCGAGCCGGCCTCGACGACGGCACCGGACCCGGCGCCGCCTCATGCGAGCGGCCTGCGCGTGCTGCTCCACAACCGCCCGCTGGCCCTGCTGGGCGGTTCGCTGGCGCTGTTCCACCTCGGCAATGCCGCCATGCTGCCGCTCTACGGCATGGGCGTGGTGGCCGCGCACCAAGGCAACCCAAGCGCATTCACCGCGCAGACCATCGTGATCGCCCAGTTGGTGATGGTCGGCGCGGCCTGGCTCGCGCCGCGCCTGATCCGCTCGCACGGCTACTGGTGGGTATTGCTGGTCTCCTATCTCGCGTTGCCGGTGCGCGGCGCGATCGCCGCGCTGCTGATGAACGGCGCCGGCGTCTGGCCGGTGCAGATCCTCGACGGCATCGGCGCCGGCCTGCAGAGCGTCGCGGTGCCGGCGCTGATCGTGCGGCTGCTGCAAGGCACCGGGCGCGTCAATGTCGGGCAGGGGGCGGTGGCCACCGCGCAGGGCGTGGGCGCGGCGCTGAGCCCCGTGCTGGGCGGGGTGCTCGCGCAGCACTTCGGTTATGCCAGCGCGTTCGTGGTGCTGGGCGCCGTGTCGCTGGGCTCGCTCGCGCTGTGGCTGTGGCATGGCGGGGCCTTGAGGGAGGCTTGCGGCACGCCGCCGGCGGACGACGACGCCGAGCGCGGCATGACGACGACCGATTCGTAGCGCGACGCAGCTCCATAGGCAGGTAAGCGTTGCCGGCCTGGACGATTCGGTATACAAAGCAATCCATCACACCCACGCTGCCAGATCGAAGCCGAGAATCGCATGCGCCCCGACCGCCGGTGCCGTTCCGTTTCGTCGCGTTCCGCCCCACGTTCTTCTCGCTTGCCGGAAGACGGCACGCTATCTGCCTGCGCTCCGGATGCAAGTGCCCGCTATGCGGCATTTGCCGATTTCCCGGGGCGCGACGGCGCGCTTCATCTCACCCGGGACTGAGCGATGAGCTTCGCTCCGAAACGCGGCGCCCCGACGTCGCCCGCCCATGCGCCGCGTCGAACCCTCGGCACGGCCCTCCCGGTCACGGCACTCGCCGGCAGCGATTCCGCGCCGATTTCCGACGCATCCGACCACGCGTCCACGGCGATGGAGCCATACCATTACGGCGGCGGGATCGCGCCGCCGCGCGGAGCCGCCGCGATGTCGCCCGCCACGATGCCAGCGGAATCGATCTCACGAACCTCCCTCGCCTCGGCCGCACCGCCACGACCCGCCGGCGGCCATGCCCTGCCCGCGCCGCTCAGGCACGGCATCGAGCGCCTGTCGGGTCTCGCCATGGACGATGTCGGCGTCCACTACGATTCGCCCGAGCCGGCGCGGCTCGGCGCGCTGGCCTACGCGCGGGGCGCCGAGATCCACCTCGCGCCAGGCCAGGCACGACATCTGCCGCACGAGGCCTGGCACGTGGTGCAGCAGAAGCAGGGGCGAGTCGCGGCCACCACGCAACTGAAGGACGCGACCTCGCTGAACGACGACTCGGCGCTCGAGCGCGAGGCCGACACGATGGGGCGGCGGGCCGCGGCGCATCGAATCGGCATTCACGGCGACAGCGAAATCCCGCTCGAGCAGCCGGTCATGCGCCGGTTTCCGGCCCCTGCCGGCCCCGCCGTAGTCCAGCGCTACGTCGATCCGCTGACGATCGGAACAGTGATTGGCACGACCGCCCTCGTCGGCACCGCCATCTACCTCGTCAGACGCTTCCTGGGCCGGGAAAACGCACGACCGGAGGAACGCGAGGAGGCGCCGCGGCAAGCCGCTCGCTTCATCGGCCTGCACGGCTGGAACGAGTTGAATCGGCAAGCCCTGGAAAGCGCATTCGACGAGGCCCCGGGCGATCAGGACGTCGATCGCTGGCGAGCGGTGGCGCGAGCGCTGCCGGCCAACGCCGTGGCGGCAACCATCGCGTTCTGCGGGCTCGCTGATCGGCCTCGGGACGACGTGGTCGCGCTGGCCACCGCATTCAAGAAACGGAAAAACATCCTGCTCGACGCCGGGCAATGGGTGCGGATCGCCGTACTGCTGGCCGCTCGCCCTGCCGCCGACGTGATCGCATTCTGCCAATTGCGTTGGCACCATGCCGCTACGGAGCAATTGGTCCAGAACTTCCTCGATGACCGCAACGACCTCGACGCACAGGACTGGGCAGCGGTCGCGCGGCTCCAGGGCGTGGACCAGGTCGACGAGGCGACCGAATTCTGTCGCCTGCCACGCTGGACAGGTGCGGAGATCCGGGCCCTCGCGCTGGCCTTCAAGGACGACAACGTCAACGACCTGACGGCCGACCAGTGGCTCAGCGTGGCCCGATGCGTAGCCGACGATGACGCCACGTCGGCCAACGCCATATGCACGATGCCCGACTGGGACTGGGCCGAGATCGACGCGCTGACGCAGGCTTATGCGGCTGGCCACCACGATCTGAGCGGCGCCGACTGGGCAAGCATCGCCGGCCCCGCGCCTGCCGCCCAACGTGCCAACCTGCCGAATTTCCTGGAAGCGCTGCGCGTCCACGACGCGCAGGCAAACGCGGAGGAGATCGAAGCGCTCGCGCTGGCCGCCCGGCATCGCTTCGATGCGCTGACCACCATGCTGGGCGATGTCGCGGACGTCACGGTAAAGGGCCTGACGCCGCTCGTCGATGCATTCCGCAAGTATCACGCCGGCAACTACGCCGGGCTCGCACCGCTGCTGCAGGCGATCCGCGTGCGGCATGCGGCGGCCGCGCCGGCAGACATCGCGGACCTGCTCGCGGAGGTTCGCAACACGGGCAACCTCGCGGCGATCACCGCCTTCGTCAACCGCGTCGCGGCCCGCAACACCCTGGCCGAGCAGACGGCGCTGGTCAAGACGATCCGCTCGCGCAATCCGGGAACCCCGCTAGCCCAGGTCGAAGCCCTGGTACAGGCGTTCGGCGGCGCAGCCGACCCCTGCGTCCCGCTGACGACCCTGGTGGACGAGGTACGAGGGCACGGCGCGATGCCGGCAATCACCAACATGCTGACCGCGGCGGTCGCGACGCTCGGTGCCGCGAACGTCCTCGACCTGGTTCCGCTGATCTCTCGCGATCGCGCCCAAAACACGCCGCCTCGCGTTCGGCAACTGCTGCTGGCGCTGCCGGCGCTCAACGCGCGAGCCCGCTTCCTGCGGATCTCGGGACTGATTCCCCTGTTTCTTCGCCAGGCGCCCCCCAATCATCCACGAGTCGACTACAACGCAGCCGGCAACGTGATCGGCGTGGGCGCAGGCGGGCCTGTCGTCTACCATTGCGACGCTTGGCGGTATATCTATCGCCGCCACACCTTCCGGTATTTCGACTTCACCGCCGTCGACGACCAGAACAGCATGTGGGCGAACGGCACCAATATCGTGACGGAGCTGCGCAACAGCCTGCCCGGTGCCGTTCTTCGCGGCCTCGTTCCCAACATCGACAACCGGCGATTCGATGCCGCCCCGGCGGCCGCCACCAACGAGGTGGGCGTGCTGGGCCCGAACGGCACGATTGCCCATCTGATGCCGCTCAATGCGAATGCGGTGGAAAACTTCTCGCGGGCGGAAGCCGACGCCATCGCCAGCCTCGGCTGATCCGGCATGCTCGTGTAGCATGTCGTCGACCCGTCATGCCCGGCGGGCCACGACGCGTCCCGATCCTCTCACGGCCCATGCCCCCCAACCTCGGCCACCTCCGTACCTTCCTCGCCGTGATCGACACCGGCAGCCTGGCCGGCGCCTCGCGCCAGCTGTTTCGCGTGCAGTCGGCGATCACGCGCGCAATCCATGAACTCGAAGGCAGCCTCGACACGACACTGTTCCAGCGCACGCCGGCCGGCGTGGTGCTCACGCCCGCGGCCGAGGCGATCCTGCCGCGCGTGCGCTCGGTGATGCGCGACCTGTCGATATGGGGGCGCAGGAAGAGCGCCGAGGCGCAGGCCGACGATCTCTACCGCACCGTGCCGGCCGCCGTGCTCAACAACAAGCGGCTGGATATCTTCTGCCGGCTGCTGCGCTCGCGCCACATGCCGACCGTGGCCAACCAGGTGGGCGTGAGCCAGCCGGCGGTGAGCGCCGCGATCTCGCTGCTGGAGGAATGCGCGCAGGACAAGCTGTTCCTGCGCACCGCGCGCGGCCTCACGCCCACGCCGCGCGCGGTCGCGCTGGGGCAGACCACGCGCCACGCGCTGAACGACCTGGCGCGGCTCGCCAGCGACATCGCGGCGGCCCACGGCACGCTGGCCGGCGAGGTGGCGGTGGGCGCGCTGCCGCTGTCGCGCTCCTCGCTGCTGCCCGAGGCGATCGCGCAACTGGTGGCGGCCGAACCGGGCGTACAGGTCAGCACGGTCGAGAGCCCCTTCGACGATCTCTGCGCGGCGCTGCGCGCGGGCAGCCTCGATTTCATCGTCGGCGCGCTGCGCGATGCGCGTTATGCCACCGACCTGGAAGTCCACGAGCTGTTCGCCGAGCCGCTGGCGATCATCGTCGGCAGCCATCATCCGCTGGCCGCCAAGCGGCGCGTCTCGCTGGCCGCGCTGGCCGGCCACCAATGGATCCTGCCGCGCCGCGACACGCCCTCGCGCGCGCTGCTCGCGGCTGCCTTCGCGACGGCGGGCCAGGCCGAGCCGGTGCCCAGCGTCGAGACCGGCGATTCGATGATCGTGCGCGGCCTGCTGGCGCGCTCGGCGATGCTGGCGGTGGTCTCGCAAGGCCAGATGACGCGCGAGCTGCGCAGCGGCGAGGTGAAGGCGCTGCCGATCGAACTGGCCGGCACCGCGCGGCCGATCGGCATCATCCGGCGCGCCGGCGTGCTGGCCTCGCCGCCGGCCGCGGCCCTGTTCGAGACGATCCGCGCGATCGCGAGCGGGCCGCGCGACTGAGAGCGAGAGCGAGATCGAGCCCGGCTCAGGCCGGCGACATCCCGCAGGCGAGCTTGGCGGCCGCGGCTTGGGGCGAGGCGAGGAAGGCCAGGAAGGCCGCGGCGGCCTCGCGCCGCGTGCAAAGGCTGCCGATCGCGCCGGCGAACACGGTCACGGCCTGCACCTCGTCAGGCAGCGGCCCGACGATCGCGATGCCGGGCTGGTCGAGCAGTTCGCTGCGCTGCTGGAAACCCAGCTCGACCTCGCCCGCCGCGATCAGCGCGGCCACCGGCACGCCCGGCCGGGCGCGCACGATGCGCGAGGCGATCGTCTCGGCGATGCCCCATTGCGCGAACAACGCCTCCAGGTGCGTGCCGCTCGGCCCGGTCGAATAGCCGATCGAGCGCGCTCGCAGCACCGCCTCGCGCACGGCCGCGCCGCTGTCGATGGCCGGATGCGGTGCATCCTCGCGCACCGCCACCGCCACGTCCGAACGCGCGATCGCCACGCGGCCGGCGCCGTCGAGATGGCCGCCCGCGGCCAGCTTCGCCAGCGCCGCGTCGGCCAGCACCACCAGATCGAAGGCTTCGCCGTCGGCCACGCGCCGCGCCGCGTCGACGCCGCCCACCGACTCGATCGCCACGGCCTGCCCCGTCGCGGCCCGGTAGTCCTCGGCCAGCCGCGCCAGCAACTGCCGCGTCGCCATCGACGAGATCAGGCCCAGCCCATCCTCAGTCGACATAACGCAGCCCGGCCTTGGCGAGCGGTTCGCGCATCGCGTACATGTCGAGGCCGAGCACGCCCGAGGCGAGTTTCTCGCGCTTGGCGGCCTCGTTGGCCTCGCGCGCCAGCGCCTTGTCGAGCACCTCGGCGGCGATCGCGCGCGGCACGCAGACCACGCCGTCGGCATCGGCCACCACCACGTCGCCCGGCGTCACATAGGCGCCCGCGCAAACCACCGGCACGTTGACCGAGCCGAGCGTGGCCTTGATGGTGCCCTTCGCCGAGATCGCCTTGCTCCAGACCGGGAAGCCCATTTCCTCGAGCGTCGCCACGTCGCGCACGCCGGCATCGATCACCAGGCCGGTGGCGCCGCGCGCGCAGAAGCTGGTGGCCAGCAGGTCGCCGAAATAACCGTCGGTGCATTCGGCCGTCACGGCCGCGATCACGATGTCGCCCGGGCGGATCTGCTCGGCCACCACGTGCATCATCCAGTTGTCGCCGGGATGCAGCAGCACCGTCACGGCGGTGCCGGACGCGCGCGCATGCGGATAGACCGGCCGCATCACCGGATTGAACAGGCCGACGCGCCCCATGGCCTCGTGCACGGTGGCCGTGCCGAGTTCGCCGAGCCGTTCCGCGACGCTCGCATCCGCGCGTTCGATGTTGCGATATACCACGCCGAGTTCGTACATGATCAGAGCCCCTTTTGCTCGAGTGCCGCGCCGAGCCGCGCATAGACGCGCCGCGCATTGCCTTCGTAGATGTTGTAGCGGTCCTCGGCGCTGATCGCCGCCGCCTCGATATAGCGCTTGGTGTCGTCGAAGGCATGGCCCGTTTCCGGATCGATGCCGCGCACCGCGCCGATCATCTCGCTGGCGAACAGGATGTTGGCCACCGGGATCACGTTGGTCAGCAGGTCGATGCCGGGCTGGTGGTAGACGCAGGTGTCGAAGAACACGTTGTTGAGCAGGTGCTCGCCGAGCAGCGGCTTCTTCAGCTCCTGCGCGAGCCCGCGGAAACGGCCCCAGTGATAGGGCACCGCGCCGCCGCCGTGCGGAATCACGAACTTCAGCGTCGGGAAATCGCGGAACAGGTCCGAGGTCAGGCACTGCATGAAGGCCGTAGTATCGGCGTTCAGGTAGTGCGCGCCGGTGGTATGGAAGCAGGCGTTGCAACTGGTGCTGACGTGGATCATCGCCGGGATGTCGTACTCGACCATCTTCTCGTAGATCGGGTACCAGTAGCGATCGGACAGCGGCGGGCTGGTCCAGTGGCCGCCCGAGGGATCCGGGTTGAGGTTGATCGCCACGTTGCCGTATTGCTCGACGCACTTCACCAGCTCGTCCACGCAGGTCGAGACGTCGACGCCGGGGCTTTGCGGCAGCATCGCGGCCGGCACGAAGTTCTCGGGGAACAACTGGCTGACGCGATAACAGAGGTCGTTGCAGATCGCGGCCCAGGTGCTGGACACCGCGAGATCGCCGATGTGATGCGCCATGAAGCTGGCGCGCGGGCTGAAGATCGTCAGGTCGATGCCGCGCTCGCGCATCTTCTTGAGCTGGTTGGTCTCGATCGACTCGCGCAGCTCGTCGTCGCTGATCCGCAGCTCCGAGACGGCCGGCATCGCGCCGCCCTCGTTGAACGCGGCCACCTGGCGGTTGCGCCAGGTTTCGAGCGCCTTCGGCGCGGTGGTGTAATGCCCGTGGATATCGATGATCATTTGCAATCCTGATGGATGGTTCGGGTTTCGCCGCGATCCGGCACGACGTCATGCCGGACCGCGGCGATCAAGCATTCAGTTGTCGCCGCGGCTCGTCCTGCCCTGCTGCGCGTCCGCTTGCGCGTCGCCGGCCTGCCGGTCCCAGGCCAGCGCGCCGGCGCCCTTGCCGGCCACCGAGTACAGCGCGCCCGGCGCGTTGCGGGTGCGCTGGAACGCGTCGAGCGTCTCGCCGCGCATGGTCGCGTAGATATGCAGGTTCGAGATGCCGCTTACCGCGCCGAGCTTCTCCAGCATGAAGAAGATCACGCCGTAATGGAGCAGGCCGCGCCAGTCGCGTCGCCGGACCAGGTCGCGCTCCTCGTCGCTGAGGCCGGCGGCCTCGAAGCTGCGCTCGGGATCGGCCAGGAAGGCCTCGCGATGCGCCGGCTCGATCATGCGGTGCAGGAAGTCGTTGATGCGCCAGGCGCGTACCGCCGTCTCGACCGAGAACGGATAGGTGCCCTCCAACTGCTCGATGCCGTCCAGCTCGGCCGCCATGCGGGCGCGATGGCGCGCGGCCTGCACCGCATCGGGCTCGTCCTCGGCGCCTTCGTAGATCGCCGTGGCGATGCCGGCCATCGAGGGCAGGTAGTAGCCGCGCTGGCGGCACTGCACCTGGGCCGGAAGCGCGCCGCGCATGGTCAGCCACATCACCACCTCGGCGCCTTCGTAGCCGCCCAGCCGCGCGTAGTCGGCCAGCGTCATGTTCGCCAGTTGTTCGGGATCGTGCTCGAACAGGTCGAGGAAGCGCTGGTCCCAGGCGGTGTTGTTGAAGCCGGCGCGCTCGCCGTGAACCTGGTGAGACAGCCCGCCGGTCGCCACGATCGCCACCCGCAGGTCTTCCGGGTAGCTCTCGACGGCGCGGCGCAGCGCCTGCCCGAGCTTGTAGAAGCGCCGCGCGCTCGGCATCGGCAACTGCAGCACGCCCATCTGCAGCGGCACCAGCTGCACCGGCCAGCTCGGCTGGTTCGGGCACAGCATCGACAGCGGCGAGAAGCAGCCATGGTCGAGCGGCTTGTTCTGGAAGAACGACATGTCGAACTCGTCGGCCATCAGCGAGCGGCCGATATGCGCGGCCAGCGCCGGGTGCCCCTCGATCGGCGGCAGGGCGCGCGCGCCGCCGCCCTCGTCGGCCACTTCCCATCGCGGGCCGACGCCGAGCGCGAACGCCGAGTAATGGTCGAAGAAGAACGAGGTGGCGTGATCGTTGTAGATCATCAGCAGCACGTCGGGCCGCTTCTCCTCGATCCAGGCCGCGAGCGGCGCGAAGTTCTCGAAGATCGGCGCCCAGACGGGATCGTCGCGCTTGTTCTTGTCGAAGGCGAAACCGATCGTCGGAGTGTGGGAGGCGGCGATGCCGCCAATGATTCGGGCCATACGCGTTTCCGGTAAGGAGCGCGCGGCCGATGGCGGGCCGCGGCGCGGATGGGCGTATGTAATCGGATGGAGGCGCGGGCGTCAATCAGCGTGAATTGACATCAATCCGCATTTTCGAATCTCGTTTACCGCTTTATTCCTTACCTGTATTGACTCAAGCGCATTGGCTCCGTTTTTATCCAATAACTTTATTCGAATCCACCCCCACCAAAAAGCAAAGCGGCGGCGGCAACGGCTCGTTTGCGATGGGCGCGATGCTGGAGGCGATGGCGATCGGCATCGACGTGCCGAGCTGCGGATCCCGATCACCACCGTGCGCGTGCCGAGCGCCGAGATCGGCAAGCAGGCCGCGCGCCTGATCCTGGCCCAGCTCGACGGGCAGGCGGAGGTGGCCAGCATCGGCTGGTCGGCCGAGTTGATGGTGCGGGCTTCCTGCGCCCCGCCGCGCAAGGGCGACTGAGCCCCGCCGCCGCGCGTCGGCAGGCGATTTCGCTGCTCCGCAAGCTCCGCGCTTTTCCGCTAGAGTAGGACATCGATCGGGCACACTGCCCGATCCTTCCCGATGCCTGCCCTGCCCCCGGAGCCGCGATGAATTCTCCCCAAGCCTATACGCCCGACGCGCCCACGCGCGAAGCCGTCGATGCGCTGACCGGCGCCACCGTGATCGAATTCGGCACCAACTGGTGCGGGATCTGCGCCGGCGCGCAGCCGTCGATCCGCGAAGCCTTCGCGGCCCATGACGGGATCCGTCACCTGAAGATCGAGGACGGCCCCGGCCGCCCGCTCGGCCGCTCGTTCCGCGTCAAGCTGTGGCCCACCCTGGTATTCCTGCGCGACGGCGTGGAAGTCGCGCGCGTGGTGCGCCCGACCAGCACCGCGCAGATCGAGGCCGAAGGCTTCGCCGCGCTCGGCTGAACACGGCGGCGGAGATCATGAGCATGAAACAGGCGATCCAGCATATCGGCGTGGCCACGCGCGGGCGCGGCCTGGTCGAATTCACGCGGCAGGTGCGCGCCTTCGTCGAGCAGCAGCCGATCCGCAACGGCCTGCTCACGCTGTTCTGCCGCCACACCTCGGCTTCGCTGCTGATCCAGGAGAATGCCGATCCGTCGGTGCGGCGCGACCTGGAGCGCTACTTCGAGGAGATCGCGCCCGAGGACGCCTCGCGCTACGAGCACGACGACGAAGGCCTCGACGACATGCCCGCGCATCTGCGCACGGCGCTCACCCAGGTGCAGTTGTCGATCCCGGTCGAGCAGGGCCGCATGGTGCTCGGCACCTGGCAGGGGATCTACCTGTTCGAGCATCGCCGCGCCGCGCACCAGCGCGACGTGGTCGTGCATTTGATCGGGGAGTGAGGGGCGGTGAGGGAAACGCCCTGGATGTCGCGCGAGGCTTGATGGGCCGCAAAGCGGCGGATTGCGCGACGCCCTGCGCCCCGATTAATATCGATTCCGTAGTCGGGAGTGCTGAGACATCGGTGCGCTGGACACTTGCTCCACCCGGCTTCCCCAATCCTCAAGGACCGCCACGCGCGGTCCTTTTTCCTGGTCGTCGCGCCAGGCGCTAGCCCCCGAAATCCAGCAGCACCTTGCAAGCCTCCTTCGGATTCCCTTCCGCCAGCTCGAACGCGCTGCCCACCTCGCGAAAATCCACCTTGTGCGTGACGATCGACGCCGGCGTCACCAGCCCGCGTTCGAGCCAGTCGATCACGGTCGGGAACATCGCGCAATTGAGCCGCGACGCGCACAGCGTCAGTTCCTTCTTGGTCAGTTCCTGTTGCGCGATCGCCGAGGGCGTCGACGAGAAGCCGAGCAGGCCGATGCGCGCCGCCGGCGCGGCGAGCCGCACGGCTTCCTCGAGGATCGCGGGATGGCCGGCCGCATCGAAGATCAGGGTCGGGCCGCCCGCCGCGCCGCGCCGCGCCAGCGCCTCGGCCAGGTCCGCCTCGCGGCCGGTGTTGATGGTCTCGTCGTCGGCCGCGCCGTTGAGGCGCGCCAGCGCGAGCCGCTCGTCCAGGCGGTCGGTGATGAAGGCGCGAATTCCATGCACGCGCTTGAGCACCTGCAGGATGGTCAGCCCGACCGTGCCGGCGCCGTAGATCAGCGCGACATCCTCGGGCAGCACGCCGGTGCGCGCCGTCACGTTGGCGGCCACCGCGAAGGGCTCGACGATCGCGGCGCAACTGTCGGCGATGCCCTCGGGAATCCGGTAGGCGTTGCGCGCCGGCGCGCAGACATACTCGCTGAAGCCGCCGTCGCGATGCACGCCGAGCACCACCAGCTTGCTGCAGACGTTCTGTCGCCCGATCCGGCAGGCATGGCATTGCCCGCAACTGATCACCGGATCGACGGCCACCAGCTCGCCGATGCGCGCGGCATCGACGCCCGTGCCCACCGACTCGACGCGGCCCACGAACTCGTGGCCGATGACGCGCGGATAGGACACGAAGGGATTGTGTCCGCGATAGATATGCAGGTCCGATCCGCAGATGCCCGCGTAGCGCACGCGCACGCGCACCTCGCCGGCGGCCGGTTCGGGCAGCGGCATCTCGCGCAGGTTCAGGCTGTTGGGACGGTCGACCACGACGCTCAGCATCTCGTCACTCCTCTCGATTCTCTCGGTTCTTGCCATCGGGCACGGCAGCGCGCCGCGCTCACCAGTTCCACATCGCGCCGTCGCGCAGGCGCGCCACCGGCAGGTAGGCCCGTTCATAGGGATACTTCGCGGCCAGCGTCTCGTCGATCTCGACGCCCAGCCCCGGCGCGTCGTCCATCACCAGGAAGCCGTTCTCGAAGCGGTAGCGATGCGGGAACACCTCGTTGGTCAGCGCGTTGTGCGGCATCAGCTCCTGGATGCCGAAGTTCGGCGCCCACAGCCCGAAGTTGACGGCGGCCGCCATGCAGACCGGCGAGAGATCGGTGGCGCCGTGGAAGCCGGTGCGCACCTGGTACATCGCCGCGTAATCGGCGATGCGCCGCGCATGCGTGATGCCGCCCGCGTGCACGATGGTCGCGCGGATGAAGTCGATCAACTGCTCGCGAATCAGGTCCTTGCAATCCCAGATCGAGTTGAACACCTCGCCCACCGCCAGCGGCGTGGTGGTGTGGCTGCGGATCAGGCGGAAGCTTTCCTGGTTCTCCGCGGGCGTGCCATCCTCCAGCCAGAACATCCGATAGGGCTCGAGATCGCGGCCAAGCCGCGCCGCCTCGATCGGCGTGAGCCGGTGATGCGCGTCGTGCAGCAGATGCGGCTCGAAGCCGACCGCCTCGCGCACCTTGCGGAACAGCTCCGGCGTGTGGCGCAGATAGAGCGCCGTATCCCAGGGCTCCTCGGGCGGCAGGCCCTTCTGCGCCGGCTCGTATTCGCCGGCTGTCTTGCCTACCCCATACACCTTGTCGAGCCCCGGCACGCCCGATTGCACGCGGATCGCCAGGTAGCCTTCCTCGATGTGCCTGCGCACCGCGTCGACCGCTTCCTCGTGATCGCGCCCGTTCGCGTGGCCATACACCATCAACCCATCGCGGCTCTTGCCGCCCAGCAACTGGTACACGGGCATGCCCGCCAGCTTGCCCAGGATGTCCCACAGCGCCATGTCGATCGCGGCGATCGCCGTCATGGTGACGGGCCCGCGCCGCCAGTAGGCGCCGCGATAGAGGTATTGCCAGATGTCCTCGATACGGCGCGGATCGCGCCCGACCAGGCAGGGAAACACATGCTCTTCCAGATACGCGACCACGGCCTGCTCGCGGCCGTTGAGCGTGGCGTCGCCCAGGCCGTGCACGCCCTCGTCCGTGACGATCTTCACCGTCACGAAATTCCTGCCGGGGCAGGTCACGATGGTCTGCAAGCGTTCAATCTTCAATCGTCGTCTCCATGCGCGGGACGGCCGGCGGCCCGCTGCCGCTCAGCCGGTGAAATAGTCGGGGGCGCGCTCGCGCACCGCGGGCAGGTGCGAGCCGACCCGGTCGATATGGCTGGCCACCGTCGCGCCGAGCTGGGCGACGTTGCGCGAGGCCATCTGCGCGAGGATCAGCTCGTGTTCGTGCAGGGCGCGCAGCGCGTGATCGGCGACGCGGTCGAGCAGCAGCCAGCGAACCCGGTCGAACTGGCGCTTCATCGGCTGCAGCATCTCCCAGACATGCGCGCGGCCCGCGAATTCGAACAGGCGCCGGTGCATCAGCTCGTCGAGTTCGAAGAAGCGCTCGACCTCGCCGGCGGCGACAGCCTCGCGTTGCGCCTCGACGATCGCGCCGAATTCGGTGAGCTGCCCGGGCGTGATGGTCTGCGCGAGCTGGACATGGTTCGCGCATTCGAGCGTGCTGCGCGCGAAGCGCCCTTCCTCGAGCTGCGAGACCGAGATCGGCGCGACGATGGTGCCGACCTTGCGATAGATATTGACGAGATGCTCGTCGGCGAGCTGGGCCAGCGCCTCGCGCACCGGCGTGCGGCTCACTTCGAGCGCCTCGGAGATGGCCGCCTCGGACAGGCTGGTATGCGGCGGCAGCGCGCCGCGCACGATCGCGTCGCGCAGGAAGCGGTGCACCTGCGGGCGATAGGGCAAGTCGGCATTCGCCTTGAAGCCGCGCAGCGCGGCGAGCGTGCTGTCTTCCTGTGGATCGGGAGCCATCTGGGTCATGTTCGGTGACGGTGCCATTGTTCGTACCATGGTAGCACTGAGGTGTTTTCGGGATCGTCTAGCGTTTACACCGATAAAACCCCCAACAAGTGCCGATTAAGCTTCGTTCGACGCGAACTCTACCATGGTACAAAGAGCACACGATGGCGACACTGCTGAGCCAGGCATCCCTGGGCGCGCTCCCCGCCGATACGCGGCGACCCGCTTACGCACGCAACCGCCTGCAGCCGGGCATCGTCCATCTCGGGCTGGGCGCCTTCCACCGCGCGCATCAGGCGCTCTATACCGAGGCGCTGCTCGAGGCGGGCGACCTGCGCTGGGGAATCGTCGGCGTGCATCTGCGCGAGCGGCGCATGGCCGAGCTGATCCGCCAGCAGGACCTGCTCTACTCCGTCACCGAGAGCGATGGCGAGACCACGCGCAGCCGCGTGGCCGGCGCGCTGGTCGGTGCGCTGCACGCGCCTAGCGCGTTGCCGGCCGTGCTCGACGCGATCGCCGATCCGCGCGTGTCGATCGTCAGCCTGACCGTGACCGAGAAGGGCTACAGCATCGCGCCGGCCAGCGGCGATCTCGATCTCGACGATGCCGACATCCGCCACGACCTGCTCGCACCCGACACGCCCCGCACCACGCTCGGCGTGCTGGCCGCCGGCATTCGCCGGCGCGCCGCCGATGCGCCGCTGAGCGTGGTCTGTTGCGACAACATGGCCGGCAACGGCGACAGGCTGCGCAAGCTGCTGATGCAGTACGCGCGCGGCTTCGATGCCTCGCTCGCGAGTCGCATCGGCGACGCAATCGCCTTCCCGAACACCATGGTCGACCGCATCGTGCCGGCCGCCACGCCGGCCTCGCTGGCCGCCGCCGAAGCGCGGCTGGGCCAGCGCGACGAGGCGGCGATCGCCTGCGAGCCCTTCACGCAATGGGTGATCGAGGATCGCTTCAGCGGCCCGCGACCCGCCTGGGAGGAAACCGGCGCGCTGCTCACCGGCGACGTGCGGCCCTACGAGGCGATGAAGCTGCGTCTGCTCAACGGCTCGCATTCGGCCATCGCCTATCTCGGCCAGTTGCGCGGGCGGGCGACGGTGGCCGAGGCGATGGCCGATCCGGCCATCGGCACCTTCGTGCAGGCGCTGATGCGCGAGGACCTGCTGGCCACCGTGACGGTGCCGCGCGGCTTCGACGTGCAGGCTTATTGCGACGAACTGCTGGCGCGTTTTCGCAATCCGACGCTCGCCCACCAGACCCGCCAGATCGCCATGGACGGCACGCAGAAGGTGCCGGTGCGCTGGCTGCCGGCGCTGCGCGAGAGCCTGGCGGCCGGCATCGAGCGGCCGCATCTCGAACGCGCGCTGGCGGCCTGGCTGCACTACCTCGCCACGGCACGCGGCGAGACGGGCGAAACGCTCGCGATCAGCGACGCCGGCGCGGCGGCGCTGACGGGCCGGCTACGCGCCGCCGGCACGCCGCTCGACGCCGCCCAGGCCGCGCTCGGCCATCAAGGCGTGTTCGGCGCCGCGCCTTGGCCGGCGGATTTCGTCGCGCGGCTCGCGCGGCATCTCGCTGGCTTGCGCGAGCGCGGTACCGAAGCCTTGCTGGCGACATCGGCCGAACGCTAGCACCGCCGCCCCGCGACACCGACAAAACCGGCCACCAACCGGTCACAAAACCGGCAGAACAGGAGACAGAGCATGAAGCAACGCACGATGGGCTGGATCACGGTATTCCTGCTGTTCCTCGTCTACGGCATCAACTATCTCGACCGCATCGCGCTGTCGCTGACGGCGCCGCTGATCCAGAAGGATCTCGGCATCGACGCCGCGCAGATGGGCATCGTGTTCAGCAGCTTCTTCGTCGGTTACGCGCTGTTCAACTTCGTCGGCGGGCTGGCAAGCGATCGGCTCGGGCCGAAGCTCGTCTATGTGCTGGCGGTCGGCTTCTGGTCGCTGTTCTGCGGGCTGACCGCGGTGACGGTCGGCTTCGCCAGCCTGCTGGTGGTGCGCGTGCTGTTCGGCATGGCGGAAGGGCCGCTGTGCGCCGCCGCCAACAAGATGGTCAACAACTGGATGCCGCATCGGCGCGCCGCCACCGCGATGGGCCTGCTCAGCGCGGGCTCGCCGCTCGGCGGCGCGATCGCGGGGCCCGTGGTGGGCCTGCTCGCGTTGAGCTTCGGCTGGCGCCTGGCGTTCTGGATCATCTGCGCGATCGGGCTGGTGTGGGTGGTGGCCTGGGTCGCCATGACGGCCGACACGCCGGCGAGCAGCCGCCTGGTCCGCTCGCTCGACGACGAAGCCACCGCCGGCGGCCGGGCAAGCGCGCATGGCGGCGGCGCCGTCGCGCCGATCGATCCGGCCAGCGCGAACCTGCCGCTCTCGCATTGGTTGCGCCAGCCGCTGATCCTGGCCGCCGCGTTCGCCTTCTTCAGCTACAACTACGTGCTGTTCTTCTTCCTGAGCTGGTTCCCCAGCTACCTGGTGGACGCGCATCATCTCAACATCCGCGAGATGAGCCTGGCCACCGTGGTGCCCTGGCTGGTGGGCACGGTGGGTCTCGCCGCCGGCGGCGCGATCTCCGACGCGATCTTCCGCTGGACCGGCAAGCTGATGCTGTCGCGCAAGATCGTGCTGGTGGTCTCGCTGCTCGCCACCGGCATCTGCGTGGCGGTGGCCGGCACCGTGCATACCGCCGCCAATGCGGTGGCGCTGATGTCGGTCGCGCTGTTCCTGCTCTACGTGACGGGCGCGCTCTACTGGGCGGTGGTGCAGGATGTCGTGCATCCCGCCAGGGTCGGCAGCGTGAGCGGCTGCATGCACTGCATCGGCAGCCTGTCCGGCGTGATCGGGCCGGCCGTCACGGGCCTGCTGGTGCAGCGCAGCGGTTCCTACGCGAGCGCCTTCCTGCTCGCGGGCGGCATCGCGCTGGCCGGTGCGCTGCTGTCGGGTGTGTTCATCCGTGATTCGCGCCCGCGCGAGGCGGTGAGCGCCAAGGCCTATTCCTGAGGCTCGTCCCGCGCCGGATCGAACGGCGAAGGCCGCGTGCCCGACAAGGCACGCGGCCTTCGTCATTTTGTGCGCGCGCCTCGCGCCGCGCGCGGCTGCCCCCTCACATCCGGCACTTATCTAACTTTTTTAGATTTTGATTAAATTTATTTGACAGCCGCCATACGGCGAGATAATTTTGCGAAAGCCCGAGGAAAGCTTCCTCTATTTCGACGGGCTCGATGCGCCGCCATCCGGCAAGCGCGCCGCGCAGCACCGAATACGGCATCGCTTCCTCGCCGTCCATTTCAGTCGTACTAAATGAATTCTCGAGCTTGCGCGACAACGCCCAGCGTTTGCCGCGCAAGCTCGTGGCGGTATCCGAACCACAACAAAAGAACCTGAGAGAGGCACACGGCCGGCCCGCGCCCTGCGGGCCGGCCGGCTCGACAGCGCGCTTCCCGCAGCAGCCGCGCCAGTAGTCCGTGCTCTTGTTCGGCAGCAGGTGCCGCCCCTGGCCAGGGCGTCGCGCCCGCCTTCGTGCCGGGATGCAAACCCGCAGTTTCGCAACGGTAACACTCCAACAACGCAATCCGTTCTCTCCTTCTGGGGGTACTGGCATGAAGCAATTAGTTCGCACTACTTCTATTTCTTCCGCAATCGCCCTGGTGCTCGCCGCCGGCGCCACGCTCGCTCACGCAGAGACGCAGGCGCCCAGCGTGCCGAACGCCGGCAGCGGCGGCGAAAGCGTCAACCAGCTGATCGTCAAGCTGAAGCCGGCGGCCTCGCCGTCCGCGCGCGCCACCGCCTCGATCGCCTCGTCGAGCGCGCAGCCCGGCATCCAGGGCGTGATCGATCGCGTGCTGGCCGCGCGTGGGCAACGCGTCACCACGCGCTCGTTCGGTGCCGCGGCCGCCTCGGCGCCCGGCAATGCGGGCGATCCGGCCGCCGGCCTGCACGTGAAGCGCGAGATGGCCGACGGCGCCACCGTGCTGCGCCTGGGCCGCAACATCTCGGCGGCCGACGCGGCCTCGCTGGCCAGGGACTTCGCCGCCGACGGCGCGGTCGACTACGCCGAACCCGATGCGCGCATGCACGCCTTCCTGGTGCCGAACGACACGCGTTATTCCGAGCAATGGGGCTATGCCAGCGGCGCGGGCGGCGCGAACCTGCCGAAGGCCTGGGACATCACCACGGGCTCGGACAAGGTGGTGGTGGCGGTGGTGGATACCGGCTACCGCCCGCATGCGGACCTCGCCGCGAACATCCTGCCGGGCTACGACTTCATCAGCGATCCCGACAGCGCCAACGACGGCAACGGTCGCGACAACAACGCAGCCGATCCGGGCGACTGGGTCACGCAGCAGGAAGTCGACGATCCGAACGGCCCGTTCTACCGCTGCCAGCTCGACCAGTTCGGCAACACCTTCGCCAGCAACAGTTCCTGGCACGGCACCCACGTGGCCGGCACGATCGGCGCGGTGTCGAACAACGGCACCGGCGTGGCCGGCATCTCGTGGAAGGGCAAGATCCTGCCGGTGCGCGTGCTCGGCAAGTGCGGCGGCACGCTGTCCGACATCGCGGACGGGATGCGCTGGGCCGCCGGTCTCTCGGTGCCGGGCGCTCCGGCCAACCCGAACCCGGCCAGCGTGCTGAACTTCAGCCTCGGCGGCGGCGGTAGTTGCAGCCGCACCTACCAGAACGCGATCAACGCGGTAGTGGCGAAGGGCGCAACGGTGGTGGTGGCGGCCGGCAACGAGGCCTCCCCGGTGTCGAGCTCGCAACCGGCGAACTGCCAGAACGTGATCGCGGTGGCCGCCACCGACATCAACGGCCGGCGCGCCAGCTTCACCAACACCGGCTCGCTGGTGAAGATCGCCGCTCCCGGCGTGAACATCCTGTCCACGCTGAACAGCGGCACGAAATCGCCGGCCGCCGACAGCTATGCCTCCTACAACGGCACCAGCATGGCCACGCCGCACGTGGCCGGCACCGTGGCGCTGATGCTGGCAGCCAACGGCTCGCTCACGCCCAGCCAGATCCTGCAGAAGCTGCAAGCCTCGGCACGGCCGTTCCCGAGCGGCTCGGGCTGCTCGACCAGCACCTGCGGCGCGGGCCTGCTCGACGCCGGCGCGGCCGTCAACGCGGCACGTCAGTAACGGCAGGCACCACGCGCGCCGGATGGCCTGGTCCATCCGGCGCGAGCGGGCGGCGGCGCGGCAACGCCCGCCGCTCGTTGCGCTTGACGACTCCCGACACAACTACAGCGAGACAAGCATGACCCACTCCTCCCTGCCCGCCGCCAAGGCGTGGCTCGCCGCGATCGCGGCCGTGTTCGCGCTCGGCGCGTGCGGCGGCGACGACGGCGGCAGCCCCGGCGCTTCCGTGTTTTCCTCCTCCGCTTCCTCCGCCGAGCAAGCCTCGGCCGATGCGGCCTCGCGCGCGCATCGTTCGCCTTCGGGCGTGCCCTATGCCGATGCCTCGCGCGGCAAATATCCGCCGCTCGTCAAGGACGGCCAGGTCCAGCCCTCGCTGTCGGGCGCGACGCGCACCAGCGAGGCCTGGGTCGAGACGCCCGTCGATTCAGACGGCGACGGCCAGAAGGACCGCATCCACGTGCGCGTGGTGCGCCC
Organism: Burkholderia sp. Cy-637; assembly: GCF_011753175.1. NCBI lineage: Bacteria > Pseudomonadati > Pseudomonadota > Betaproteobacteria > Burkholderiales > Burkholderiaceae > Burkholderia > Burkholderia sp. Cy-637. Next base: position 55,926 of record NZ_VWWC01000008.1, read on the forward strand.
GGCCGAGACCGACGACGGCGCGGTGACGCCGGTGATCGTGCTGGCCAGCCCCTACTACAACGACCTGGCCGACAGCCCGAACCACGATGTCGACGTCGAGCTGGACGGCTCGCCCAGCCCTGCCGCCGCCACCGCTTCGCGGGCTGCCGACGCCGGCAGCGGCGCGCGCGTGATGGCAGCGCGGCCGGTGTCGCTGCTACGCCAGCAGGCCGAGGTGGCCGCGGCCGCGCGCTCGTGGATCGAGGGCTACTTCGTGCAGCGCGGCTTCAGCATCGTCTATGCCGATTCGCTGGGCACCGCCGGCTCCGACGGCTGCCCGACCATCCTCACCCACGACGAATCGGTGGCGATGGCCCAGGTGATCCGTTGGCTCGGCCGCGAGGCAACGGCACGCGACGCGGCCGGCAAGCCGGTGGTCGCGAACTGGTCGACGGGCCATGTCGGCATGTATGGCGTGTCGTACGACGGCACCCTGCCGAAGATGGTCGCGAGCCTGCGCACGCGCGGGCTCGACGCGATCGTGCCGATCGCCGGCCTGACCGACATGTACGGCTACTACCGCGCGGGCGGCCTAGTGCGCGCACCCGAGGGCTACCAGGGCGAGGATGTCGACGTCTACATCAAGGCGCTGCTGACCAATGCGCATCCGGAACGCTGCACGCACCTGGTCGACGAGGCGCTGCGCGACGAGGATCGCGCCACCGGTGACTATTCGGCGTTCTGGGCCGCGCGCGAGATCTCGCCGCTGCGCGCGGTGGCGCCGGCGCTGGTCGCGCAGGGGCTCGCGGACGACAACGTGCGGGTCGACCAGTCGACCTCCTGGTACCTGGCGATGCGCCGCCAGGGCGTGCCCGCGCAACTGTGGCTACACCGCGCCAAGCACATCGATCCGCGCAGCCGTCCGGCGCTGACCGATGCGTGGCCGGTGGCCGTGAATCGCTGGTTCACGCGCTACCTGCTCGGCGTCGACAACGGCGTGGAGCGCGATGCAGGCTCGGTGGTCGAGCAGGCAGACGGCACGCTGCTGAAGGAAACGCAGTGGCCGTCACGGCAGGCGCGCCCGGTCACCTACTTCGCCGGCGGCGACGGCTCGCGCGATGGCGCGCTGCTGCGTTTCCCGACGGGCGGCCCGCTGCTGACGTTCCGCGACGACGCGCGCATCGATGCGCTGACGCTGGCGAACGCGCCTGACGGCGCGCATCGTGGCCGCTTCGAGACCGCGCCGTTCACCACCGCGAGCCGCTTGTCGGGCACCGCGACGGCGCATGTGCGACTGACGTTCTCGGCTGCCGCGAACGTCACCGCGTTGCTGGTCGACCGCGCGCCGGACGGCACCGCCACCATCGTCACGCGCGCCTGGGCCGATCCGCGCAATCCGCTGTCGATCCGGCATTCGCTGCCGGTGCTGGCGGGCCTGCCCTATGAACTGAAGCTCAGCTTCATGCCGCGCGACTACACCATCGCGGCGGGGCACCGGCTCGGGTTGGTGGTGCTGTCGAGCGACTACGAGGCGACGCTGCGACCGGCGCCGGGTACTGAGTTGCGGCTCGACCCGGCGGGGACCGAGGTGACGGTGCCGCTCGCGAGCTTGTAAGGCATTGCGTTAGCCGTCGAGGAAGTTCGGTCATTTTTTCCTCGACGGCACGTTGCATTCGCATCGCAAAGCCTCATTTTCCTTTCAACAGGCCCTCCCTTCGTGGCTGCAAAGCCGCGCACATTCCACGCGGAAAAACGACGGCCATTAGGCCGTGGCTCCGAGACTGGAGACCCGATCCCGCGCCAATCCACCTCCATGTCGCGCCGTCGGCGTCGGCCACGATCGACTCGACGATTACGCAAATGAAGCTGGCCGCGCATCTCGTGCTGATGCCCGACGTGCAACCAAGCCAGATGAAAGGCATGATGCGGATGTATTTCCTTGATCCATACGCGCTGCCGTTCCAGTTGGATATGTTGCTTGCCAAACGTCGCGCATACCTCGCATGCAGCGTGCCCCTGGATTCACAAGGACGTCGACCGGAATCGTCGAGACGAATCAGGCATCTTCGACAGCAAGCAGCAACAAACCTATGACACCGAATACGAAGCGCATTGGGTCTGCAATGGTGATCACGATAATCGTGACAGCGTCCGCATGCGGCCGCTGCGCACCCGGCAGCCAGTCGGAAAGCCTCGGACCCCGCTCCGAAAGCCAGTGGAACGATCCCAATGTCAACATCGTCACGGCGGGCTCCTATAACTACACCGATTACGACATCTACGGTGTCTACCTTCTGCCGCCAGACACGAACAGCCTCGACTACGCGGCAAGCGCGGACGGCGCGAGGGCCACGCCACGATCCGAGACAGCTTGGTCCGGCGGCCCGGGGTCGCGAGCGAGCCTGGCATGGAATTTTCGCTGGAAGACGCCAAAGAGGATCAAGGTATGGTGGGAGCGTGTGGTCGACAAACGCCTGATGGACGCTTCGGCCAGGAATTACGACCCATACACGCAACGGCAAACGCAGCCAGGTATGGCTTGGTGCGAGGGAGAAATTACCATCACGCGGCCTCCAATCAAGGACAAGAATAGCGGGCTGCTTCTACATTTCTTTCCAGACGGACGTGTGGAGGGCGATATGGATCTGTTCGTCGGCACGGCCCCTGAGAAAGTCGATATTGCCAAGCGAAATGACCAGCCCCGGTTGACGGATCGACCATGCTTGAAGGAGATCCCCAATCCGTTCTATGGCCGCAAGAAGCCGGTTCAGTGGAACTGAAGCCAGCGAGAACTGCTGAACTACCTAAACACCGCCGAAGCCCTATCAGCTTCGGCGGGCAGGAGACTGAACGGGCAACGAAAAGGAGCCAATCGCTGCCCTTTAGCCACGCACGGGCATAACAATGCCCGCAGCCACTGAATTGCGCTCTCCTGCGAAGCATTCTCCGTCTCACGGTAATGCACCCGACTCGGCTACGAGCGATCCCGGCAGATCACCACCGTAGTTCCCGCCCCGCTCGAGTGCGGCCGCAACGATCGGCCCGATCCTCGCGAGTGCCTGTGCGCTCATCATCGTTTCGTGCAGGCACTCGACGTCATGCGTCTCGATTCGGCCCTGCACATAGGGCTGCCATGCACCGACCTCGCGCTGTGGATAAGCATCCGCCTGACTGAGCGCGGCCCTAAGAAACAGCACATCGCCATGGAATATCTCCGGCACGAACATGCCGGCCAGGGCTGGTGCGATCTGGAATTGCCGCACGATCGATGCGAACGTCGGATCGCTGATCGTCTGGAACATCGGATTGCTCCGCGCCAGGTGCGCTTTCAGCGTTGCTATCGTCAACGGTTCGGCGGTTGTCGGTTGCGGTGAATCCGAGAACGCTTGCATCAGCACCCCCATGACCTCCGATTCCGTCGGCGAGGAAATAGCCTCGATCTCCGCCATCGGATAACCGTCGAGCATCGCGAGCAACGCTACGCTCTCGCCGGCGAGTTGTAGCTGCGTGGCAATCGCATGCGCGATATGGCATCCGAGCGACCAGCCGAGCAGATGATAAGGGCCGCTGGGCTGCACGCCGCGGATTTGCCGGACGTAATCCAGTGCCATCTCCTCGATCGACTCCACTTGTTCGTCTGCTTCCGCGAGCGCGCGCGCTTGCAGGCCATAGAGCGGACGATTCGGCAGATGGTGAGCGAGGCCCGCGTATGGCCAGCTGAAACCGCCAGCCGGGTGGATGCAGAACAGCGGCGGTTTCGATCCCAGCGTCTGAATCGGCAGGAGCATGGCCAGCGCGTCGGACTGAACCGCTGTGTGTACTCGCGGCGCCAATTGCGAGACAGTCGGCGCCTCGAAGAGCGTGCGAATCGATACGTCGTGTCCGAATGCTTCACGCAGCCGCGCGAGCATGCGGGTGGCGAGCAGCGAATGGCCGCCGAGCGCGAAGAAGTTGTCGTGCCGGCCCACGCGCTCGACGCCGAGCAGTTCGGCCCACAGCGCGGCGATGGTCTGCTCGGTTTCGCCTTGCGGCGCTTCGTATTGCGCCTGCGCGAACGCCTCGTCATCCGGCTCCGGCAACGCGCGACGGTCCACCTTGCCGTTCGGCGTCAGCGGCAAGGCGTCGAGCACGACGAACGCGGCCGGCACCATGTATTCCGGCAGCCGCGCAGCAAGGTGCTCGCGCAAGCCTCGAACAAGCTCGGCACGCGGCGCCGCGTCAAGCAAGCTCACGTAGGCCAGCAAGCGAGCATTGCCCGCCGGATCCTGCCGAGCGACGACGATCGTCTCGCGCACCGCTTCGTGCGTGGCGAGCTGCGCCTCGATCTCCCCGGGTTCGACGCGGAAGCCACGGACCTTGACCTGCTCGTCGTTACGACCGAGGAACACGATGTTGCCGTCTGGCTGGTAGCGCGCGAGGTCACCGGTTCGATACATGCGCGCCTCGGCATCGCCCGCAGCACGCGCGAACGGATCGGCAAGGAAGCGTTGCGCAGTGAGATCCGGTCGATTGAGATAGCCTCGCGCGACACCGGCACCGCCGATGTAGAGTTCGCCGACAGCGCCCAAGGGAACCAGCGCCTGGTTCTCATCGAGCAAGTAAATGCGCGTATTCGCGATCGGCTTGCCGATCGGATAAACCGCGTCGCCGGCAGACGGCTCGATCTCGGCCGAGGTCGCAACGACCGTGGTTTCGGTCGGGCCATAGTTGTTGACGATGCGCAGCGATGGCGGCAACCCCGAAGGCAGCGACGTCACGCGATCGCCGCCGATCAGCAGCGATTTCAGCCTCGGCGGCAATTCAGACTGCATCGCCAGCAGCGCCAGCGGCGTGACGAGGAATGCGCAATCCATCGACTGTTGTCGCCACCAGTTCAACAACGCGGCAGCATCGGACGACAGCCCAGGCGGCAGCAGCAACAAGCTTGCACCGGCACACAGCACGGGCCAAAGCTCCCACACGCTCGCGTCGAAGGCCAGGCTTGCGGTGGCTGGGACACGAGAGCCCACCCGAAACTCGAAGCGATCGATATGCCAAGTCACGAGATTCGAGAGTTGGCGATGCTCGACCATGACGCCCTTGGGCGTGCCGGTGGAACCTGACGTGTAGATCACATAGGCAAGATGCGATGAATCCAGCCCGAGCGAGCGCGGCGGAAGATTGTCAGAAGCCAGTTCATCCCACGGCGCAGAAGACACGCTCAAATCAACCATCACATGCTTGGCCAGACGCGCCTCGCCGAGCGCTTCACGCCCAACCGCATCGGCCAGCATGACGGGCGGTGCCGCATCATCGAGGATATGAGCGAGGCGCGCACTCGAATAAGCGGGATCGATCGACAGGTAAGCGCCGCCCGCCTTGAATACCGCAAGCAACGCAACAACCATCGCGACGCTGCGCTCCGCGCACACGGCAACCGGAATATCCGGTCCAACGCCGAGCTTGACGAGATAACGAGCAAGCCGATTCGCACGCGCATTGAGATCGCCATAGGTCAACCGCTCATCGCCAGCAACCAGCGCAATCGCCTCGGGCATCTGCCCTGCCCGATCCTCGACCAACTCATGAACACATCGATGCCGCGGATAATCCGCTCCCGTCGCATTCCACGTCTGCAGCAACAAACGCCGCTCGTCGGCATCGAGCAAATCGATCCGCTCGATCAGTTGCTCCTCGTCGCGGACCATGACACGCAAGGCCGCAAGCAAATATGCGCAATGACGCGCGATCGAGGCTTCCTCGAACAAGGCGGTGGCATAACGCAGCGCCCCGGATATCACCTGCCCATCGTCGAGCAGGTCGAGTTCGAGATCGAACTTCGCGCGATCGAACGCGCCGCCCACCGGCGTGAACGCCAGATCCGGCAATTCGATGGTTCGCATGTCGGTGTTCTGCCACGAGATCATCACCTGGAATATCGAGGTGTGAGCAAGCCGCCGTTGCGGCTTCACGATCTCCACGACCTGCTCGAACGGAAGATCCTGATGGTCCTGCGCGGCGACGACCGTCGATTGAACGCGGTCGAGCAGTTGCGCGACGGACGGCATGCCCGACAAATCGATGCGCAGTGCCAGGGTGTTTACGAACAGACCAACGACAGCCTCGAGTTCGGGTTTGGAGCGATTCGCCACCGGCGTGCCGATGACGACATCCTCCTGGCCCGCGAGGCGCCCCAGCACTGCCGCCCACGCCGCGGTGACGACCGCGAAGACAGTCGTGCCGCGTCGTGCAGCGAGTCGTCTCAAGTCCTGCGTGAGCATCGGGTCGAGCTCGAGCGGCAGGCGTGCCGCATCGAACTGCTGCTGCGCGGGACGAGGATGATCCGTCGGCAGATCCAACAGCGTCGGAATACCCGCCAGCGTTGTTTTCCAATAAACGGCTTCGCGTTCGCGACGCTCAGCGCCGAACCATTGGCGCTGCCAACTCACATAGTCGGGATACTGGATCGTCAGTGCGCCGAGCGGATCCGGGCGCTCCTCCGTCACGGCACGATAAAGCGCGCCGAGCTCCTTGACGAGCACCGCCAGGGACCATCCATCGCAGATGATGTGATGCAGGGTGAGCATGAGCGTGTGCTCGTTGGCGGCCAGCCTGACGAGACGCGCTCGCACCAGCGGCCCGCGTGCGAGATCGAACGCTTGCGTGGCTTCCTCCTCGCACAGAAGCAACCATTCGTCTTGCGAAGCATCGAGTCTCGAGGACAAATCGTCCTCCCGCCAGGGCATGCCATCGTCGGCTGGGAGCAGTTCCGCGTCACCGCCCTCGCCAGTTCCAGACGTGTCGAGAAATACCGTACGCAATGCTTCGTGACGCGCCCATAACATGTCGAGGGCACGACGCAATGCGTTTATGTCCAACTTGCCGTCGATACGCAACACGAGCGGGACGTGATAGATCGTGCTTGCGCCATCGAAACCGCTCAGGAACATCATGCGCTGCTGGGCGAACGACAGAGGAAGGCGCGCGTCGCGAGCCACGCGAACGATCGAAGGCGCGACGCTTCGGCTTCCGAAGCCGATCGCCTGGGCAACTGCGCTCACGGTTGGATGATCGAACAATGAGGAAAGCGATAGATCCACCGCTTGCGTCACCCGCAAGCGATTCAACATCCTCACGGCAAGCAGCGAATGGCCGCCGAGCGCGAAGAAGTTGTCATGTCGGCCGATTCGTTCGATGCCGAGCAGCTCGGACCAAAGCGCTGCGATGGTCTGCTCGGTTTCGCCTTGCGGTGCTTCGTATCGAGACTGGACGAAGGCGTCGTCGGCGGGCTCCGGCAGCGCGCGGCGGTCCAGCTTGCCGTTCGGCGTCAGCGGCAGCGTTTCGAGAACCACGAACGCGGCAGGCACCATGTATTCGGGTAGCCGAGCCGTCAAATGCTCGCGCAGGCTTCGGGCCAGTTCCTCCCGCTGTGCCGACTCCTGGGACGTCACGTAAGCCAGAAGCCGCGCGTTACCCGCCGAATCCTGCCGTGCGATGACGATCGCCTCGCGCACCGCTTCGTGCTTGGCGAGCTGCACCTCGATTTCGCCGAGCTCGATACGGAAGCCACGAATTTTGACCTGGTCGTCGTTGCGGCCGAGGAAGACGATATTGCCATCCGGCAGGTAGCGAGCCAGATCGCCCGTGCGGTACATCCTCGCTTCAGGATGACCGGCGGCACGCGCGAACGGATCGCCAAGGAATCGCTGCGCGGTGAGATCAGCGCGATTCAGGTAACCACGCGCGACGCCAACTCCGCCGATGTAAAGCTCGCCTATCGCACCCAACGGCACAGGTTCCTGATGCTCATCGAGCAGATAGATACGTGTGTTGGCGATGGGTTTGCCGATCGGAACGGCTTGCGCGTCGAAATCCGGCGGGCAGGTAAACGCAGTGACGTCGATGGCCGCTTCGGTCGGGCCGTAGAGATTGTGCAACTGCGCATGAGGCAGCCGCTCCAGGCATCGTCGGGCGATCGGAGCCGGCAAAGCCTCGCCGCTGCAGATGATTCGCGAGAGCGTCTTGCAGCGCGTTAGATCCTGCGCCTCAAGGAAGCCAGCGAGCATCGAGGGGACGAAGTGCAACGTGGTAACACCGTGCTTCGCGATGATCTCGGTCAGATAGTCGGCATCGCGATGCGCGCCGGGCTCGGCCATGACCAGTGTGGCGCCATTGGCCAGCGTCCAGAAGAACTCCCAAACCGATACGTCGAAGCTGAACGGGGTCTTCTGCAGCACGACATCTTGCCCACCGAGCCGATAAGCCTCCTGCATCCATGTCAGACGATTGACCAACGCATCATGCTCGTTCTGCACGCCCTTGGGCATGCCGGTAGAGCCTGAGGTGTAGATCACATAGGCGAGATGGCGTGGATTCAATCCAAGCGCGCTCGGCGAGAGCGGATCGGAAGAGAGCTTATTCCAAGGCGCAGATGCGGCACTCACATCGATCAATCCCTGCTCGGCCAGCTTTTCATCGCCGAGCGCATCGACAAGAGCCTCGCGCCCCGTCGCATCAACCAGCACGACAGCAGGCGCGGAATCGGAAACGATATGCGCGATGCGCGGCCCTGGATAAGCAGGATCGATCGGCACATAAGCCCCGCCCGCCTTGAGGATGCCAATCAGCGAAACAACCATCGCCGTGCTGCGTTCGAGACAAACGGCAACAAGCGCATCGGGACCAACGCCCAGATCGACCAGGTACCGAGCGAACCGATTCGCGCACGCATCGAGCTCGGCATAAGACAGCCGCTCGTCACCGGCAATCAACGCGATAGCCTCGGGCGTGCGCCGAACCTGCGCCTCGAAAAGCCCATGCAGATACTGATTCCGATCGTAAGGCGAATCCGTCGCGTTCAGCGTATCGATCAGCAAGGCCCGTTCGTCACTCGACACGAGTTCGATCCCCCGAGCCGACACGCTATCGTCCTCGCACGCGTGCTCGATAAAATCAAGCAAACGTCCCGCATGCCGCTCGACAGATTCCGAATCGAATGCATTGCCGTTGTATCGGAGCTCGATATCGATCGGCGCGCTCCTGCCGAACTGGGTAAACAGGAACGAGAGGCCATGCTCGGGCCCGGACAACCACTGAACATGCGCGGGCTGGCCGCCCACTTCAACGGGATGGCGCAGGAACAGGGTATTGACGCTGATCTCGATATGCCGGGGATCGAACCCGTAACGCCTGACCATCTCGCCGAACGGAAATCGTCCGTGCTGCATCACGTCCTTGAATGCATCGCGAATTCCGTTCAACGTCGCCGAAAGGGGAATATCGCCCTGCCCGATCGATACCGGAAGCGGAATGACCTTGGCGAACTGCCCCGGAATATCGAGCGCTTCCCGAGTTCGGTTCAGGAACGACACGCCGAGTACCGTGCTCCTTTCACCCGTGACCCGCATCAGATACAGAGCGGTCAACGCGGTCAGGCATTCCGCTGGCGACAACGAGAGCTTCCGCGCAGCGTTCAGGACCCGCTCTTGCAGCGTCTGCGGAAACACCTTGCGCAAGGATCGAACCACGCCGCGCGCATCCACGGGGTGAGCATGGTCGGCCACGAGCGTTACCAATGGCTGCCCGTCGATTCGCGCGCATGCCGATTGCCAGAACGCGGCGTCGCGCTCGTAGGTCGGCGAGCAGAGATAACGTTCGTCGAGCGACAAGGTATCGAGAAAGATCCGATCCATGTCGAACGTGCGGGCCGGGTCGCTCTCGAGCGCGGCGTAGTTCCTGCCGATGCGCTCGAAGTATCGAATCGCAGACCATCCGTCGTTCTGCACATGAGGCGAGCGCAACGCCACCAGCACGCTACCAGGAGAGTCGAACACGGCGACAGCACCGGACTTGTCGCGCGGATCCTCGTTGAGCTTCTCATGCCACTCGATCACCGCCCGTCGCATCGCTTCGTCGGTCATCGTCGTTGGTTCGACGAAATGCTGGAAGCGTGTCGTCGGCATGGGCGCCTCGCATTGCAGGCCAGCGTCGGAAACTTGAAGCCAGAACGCCTGGTTCTGATCGATCAAAGCTCGCGAGGCAGCAACCAGACGCATTCGATCGACCTCCGGCGCGCAGCGCATGGCCGCGACCGAGAAGAACGACGTCCCCGGCCGCGCCGCCTGCTCCTGCAGCCAGACTGCCTGCTGCGCCGGCGAGAGCGCGTACCAGGTTCCCGCCGGGCTGCCCGGGCGGTCGATCAGACGCGAGGCATCCGGGCCCGACGCCGCGGCCCTCGCACTGGCGACGCCGGCATCCCAAAGCTCGTCAACCACCGCATCGGGCCGCTGCACGCTTTCCGCCAGGAAGCGCAGGAACAGTTCGATCAGCGCATCGATGCTCTCGGCGTCGAACAGATCGGCGCTGTATGAGACGTCCGCACTGAGATATTCGCCCGCGTCCAGGAACACGACCGCGAGATCGGCACCTCGCGCCATGCGCGTGCGCGGAATGGCTTCGATCGTCATGTCGGCGATCGTCTCGCGAGTCTTTCCAGGGCCTTGCTGGAACTGGCAAAACACCTGGAAGATCGGATCGTGGGAAGACGCGCGCGGTGGATTGACGGCAGCCACCACGTCGGCGAACGGCAGTTCGCTCGCCTCGAGTGCGGAAAGAAGTTCACGCGAGGTCGCGAGCAAGTGACTCGCGACGGAGGCGGTTCGATCCAGCCGATGGCGCAGCGGCAGTGTGTTGACGAACAGGCCGACCATATCCTCGGTGGCGGCATGCGTTCTCCCTTCGGCCACCGTGCCTATCACGATGTCGCGGCTGCGCGCGAGTTGCGCGCAAGCGATTGCGAGCGTGGTCTCCAGCACGATAAAGGGCGTGACCTTGTATGCCGTGGCGATCCGTCGGATCCCTTGCACCAGATCCGGCGCGAGCATGCGTTCGATCCGTCCCGCGCGGTCCGACAATTTGTCCGGCCTTGGCCGGTCAGCGGGTAGATCCAGGTAGACAGGCGCACCAGCGAGACGCTCCCGCCAGGTCTGCCGCAATTGAGCGAGACGCTCGGCATCGACCTGTCTTGTCGTCCAGGCCGCATAGTCCCGGTACTGCAGCGCCAACGGGGCCAGCGCTGGCGGTTCGTCGGCGGCCAGCGCGGCATACGCCTGCCGGAAATCGCGCCAGACGATGTTCCAGGACGCGGCGTCCATCGCGATGTGGTGAATCGCTATCATCAGGATCGCGCGCTGCGGTGACTCGACAAACAGCGTCGCGCCGAAGACCGGCCCCCGGAAGCAGTCGAGATGCCTGGCGGCTTCCGATTGCGCGATCGGCATCGCGTCGTCCTCGGCCACTTCGCGGCGCTCGAGGCGGAAGAGTGCCGAGCGCCCGATGACCGGCACGAACGACCCGGTGGCCTCGTCGTCCGCATAATGCGTGCGCAGGATCTCGTGACGCTCGACCACCGCGCGCAAGGCACGATCCAGCACATCCTCGCGCACGCGCCCCGACAGGATGAAAAGACGCGATGAGTTGAGCATCGCGCCACGCGTGCCACCCGCTTCGATCGCGAGCACCCGTTCCTCGGCGAAGGACAGCGGCATCGTCACATTGCGGTCGATGCGAACGAGATCATGAGCGCGTTCTGACGACGTCACATCCGAGAGTGCGAGAGCCAGTTCCGCGAGCGTCGGTGCTTCGAACACCTTTCGCAGCGGCAGGGACTTTCCGGTTGCATTGACGATGCGCGAAATCATTCGGATTGCGACGAGCGAATGGCCGCCGAGCGCAAAGAAGTTGTCGTGTCGGCCGATGCGTTCGATGCCGAGCAGGTCTGACCAAAGCGCGGCGATGGCCTGCTCGGTTTCGCCTTGCGGTGCTTCGTATCTGGACTGGACGAAAGCGTCGTCAGCCGGCTCCGGCAGCGCGCGGCGGTCCAGCTTGCCGTTCGGCGTCAGCGGCAGCGTTTCAAGAACCACGAACGCGGCAGGCACCATGTATTCGGGTAGCCGAGCCGTCAAATGCTCGCGCAGGCTTCGGGCCAGTTCCTCGCGCGATGCCGATTCCTGAGGAGTCACGTAAGCCAACAATCGAGCGTTACCCGTCGGATCCTGCCGAGCGATGACGATCGCCTCGCGCACCACTTCGTGCTTGGCGAGCTGCACCTCGATTTCGCCGAGCTCGATGCGGAAGCCACGGATCTTGACTTGGTCGTCGTTGCGGCCGAGGAAGACAATATTGCCATCCGGCAGGTAGCGAGCCAGATCGCCCGTGCGGTACATCCTCGCTTCAGGATGACCGGCGGCACGCGCGAACGGATCGCCAAGGAATCGCTGCGCAGTGAGATCAGCGCGATTCAGGTAACCACGCGCGACTCCAACTCCACCGATGTAAAGCTCGCCTATCGCGCCCAACGGCACAGGTGCCTGACGCTCATCGAGCAGATAGATACGTGTGTTGGCGATGGGTTTGCCGATCGGAACGGCCTGCGCGTCAAAACCCGGAGGACAAGTAAACGCAGTGACGTCGATGGCCGCTTCGGTCGGGCCATAGAGATTGTGCAACTGCGCATGAGGCAGCCGCTCCAGGCATCGTCGCGCGATCGGAGCCGGCAAGGCCTCGCCGCTGCAGATGATTCGCGAGAGCGTCTTGCAGCGAGTCAGATCCTGCGCCTCCAGGAAGCCAGCGAGCATCGAGGGGACGAAGTGCAACGTGGTAACGCCGTGCTTCGCGATGATCTCGGTCAGATAGTCGGCATCGCGATGCGCGCCGGGCTCGGCCATGACCAGCGTCGCGCCATTGGCCAACGTCCAGAAGAACTCCCAAACCGATACGTCGAAGCTGAACGGGGTCTTCTGCAGCACGACATCTTGCCCACCGAGCCGATAAGCCTCCTGCATCCAGGTCAGACGATTGATCAACGCATCATGCTCGTTCTGAACACCCTTGGGCATACCGGTAGAGCCTGAGGTGTAGATCACATAGGCGAGATGGCGTGGATTCAATCCAAGCGCGTTCGGCGAAAGCGACTCGGAAGAGAGCCCAACCCAAGGTACAGACGTGACATCTACATCGATCAGCCCATACTCGGCCAGCTTTTCATCGCCGAGCGCATCGACAAGAGCCTCGCACCCCGTCGCATCAACCAGCACGACAGCAGGCGCGGAATCGGAAACGATATGCGCAATGCGCGGCCCCGGATAAGCAGGATCGATCGGCACATAAGCTCCGCCCGCCTTGAGGATGCCAAGCAGCGAAACGACCATCGCCGTGCTGCGTTCGAGACAAACGGCAACAAGCGCATCGGGACCAACGCCCAGATCGACCAGGTACCGAGCAAACCGATTCGCACGCGCATCGAGCTCGGCATAAGACAGCCGCTCGTCACCGGCAATCAACGCGGTAGCCTCGGGCGTGCGCCGAACCTGCGCCTCGAAAAGCCCGTGCAGATACTGATTCCGATCGTAAGGCGCATCCGTCGCGTTCAACGTATCGATCAGCAGCGCTCGCTCATCCTCAGGCACCACCTGCAGATGATCGAGCGATCTCGATCCCGCATCGAGTGCATCCGCCAATTGCTCCAACGCATGCTGCATATACGCGCATATCCTGTCGGGCAGCTCCGGCGCGATGACCTGCGCGGCAAACTCCAACGCATCGCCGTAATCCTCGACGGACAGCGTCAACGGATAGTTCGTCCGCTCATGCGCCTCCAGCAGCTCGACATCGCGCGGCCATTGCGAAGGAGCATCGAGACGCACGTTATGGCGGTAATTCAGCAGCGCGCTGAAAAGCGGCGCGTTCGCGCCGATCCCGCTGCATCGTTGCGCCAGCGCCAGCGATGCGTGCTCGTGTGCCAACAAACCGGCGAGCCGTATCTGTGTATCGCGAACCGCCGCTCGCACATCGGTCGCGTCGATATCGATGCGCAGCGGCAGCGTATTGATGTACAGGCCCATGGTGCGATCGCTGCCGGCTCCAGCCGCCATGCGCCCGAACAACACCGTTCCGAACACGACCTGCCTCTGCCCGCTGGTGCGTGCCAGAACCATCGCCCAAGCGAGATGGCACATAGTCGCGAGGCTCACGCCGATGGTTCTCGACAGCGCGCGCAACCGCGCATCGAGCCCGGCCGGCACGATTCGACGCGCTTCGTACACCGGCGCCATGTCGTCATGTGCAAGCGCGAGGCCGAATGGAAGCGTGGGCGTATCGACGTCGCCCAGCATCTTGCTGAAGAACGCTTCGTGAGCACTGGCGGGTAACCCCAGCCTGGCGTGCGCGACCAGGTTGCGATAGGGCTGCGGTTCGGGAAGAAGATGGGCCTGCCCGTCGATCGTCGCCTGGACTTCCTCGTTCAGGATCGCGAGGGTGGAATGGTCGCCGACGAGGTGATGAAGCAGCATGATCGCCTGCCAGCGCCCTCCCGCCTCTTCGGCAACCACGAAGCGCAGCAGCGGCGCCTGCGCCAGGTCCATCCTGTAGCGCGCCGGATGGATGCGATCCTGCAACTGCTTCGCGATTGGCTCGCCGTTGCCGTCGAGGGCAAGCTCGCTCACCTTGACACTCGCCTGCCGCAGGACGACCTGCACCGGCGAGCTCAGCCCTTCCCACAGCACGGCGGTGCGCAGGATGTCGTGCCGCTCGACGAGGCCCGCTATCGCGTGAAGGTAGCGATCGAGCGCCGCGCGATCGGCAAAGGCCAGATGCGCGCTCAACAGATAGGGATCGCCGTGCGTGCTGAGAACATGGTGAAACAGGATGCCGTCTTGCAACGGCGAAAGCGCGTAGATATCCTGGATGTTCGCGATACCGCCTGGAACCTGGGCGACGATGCGATCGATATCGGCTTGCGATAGATCGGCAAGCGGCAGGAGATCGGGCGTGATGGCTCGCGTGTCGGGGCCGATCCGGTTCTCCGGAACCACGACTTCACGCGATTGACCAAGCGTGGCGGAAAGCGCGGCAAGTGCCGGTTGCTCGAACAAGTCGCGGATGGCGAGCGTCAAGCCGATCTGGCGCAGACGCTCGATAAGCTGAACGGCCAGCAGCGAATGGCCGCCGAGCGCGAAGAAGTTGTCGTGCCGGCCAACGCGCTCGACGCCGAGCAGTTCGGCCCACAGCGCGGCGATGGTCTGCTCGGTTTCGCCTTGCGGCGCTTCGTATTCCGCCTGCGCGAACGCTTCGTCATCCGGCTCCGGCAACGCGCGACGGTCCACCTTGCCGTTCGGCGTAAGCGGCAAGGCGTCGAGCACGACGAACGCAGCCGGCACCATGTATTCCGGCAGCCGCGCAACAAGGTGCTCGCGCAAGCCTCGAACAAGCTCGGTACGCGGCGCCGCGTCCTGCAGGCTCACATAAGCCAGCAAGCGAGCATTGCCCGCTGGATCCTGCCGGGCGACGACGATCGTCTCGCGCACCGCTTCGTGCGTGGCGAGCTGCGCCTCGATCTCCCCGGGTTCGACTCGGAAGCCACGGACCTTGACCTGCTCGTCGTTACGACCGAGGAACACGATGTTGCCGTCAGGTTGGTAGCGCGCGAGATCCCCCGTGCGATACATGCGCGCCTCGGCATCGCCCTCAGCACGCGCGAACGGATCCGCAAGGAAGCGTTGCGCGGTGAGATCCGGTCGATTGAGGTAGCCTCGCGCGACACCGGCACCCCCGATGTAGAGTTCGCCGACAGCACCCAAGGGAACCAGCGCTTGGTTCTCATCGAGCAAGTAAATGCGCGTATTCGCGATCGGCTTGCCGATCGGATAAACCGTGTCGCCGGCAGACGGCTCGATCTCGCCCGAGGTCGCAACGACCGTGGTTTCGGTCGGGCCATAGTTGTTGACGATGCGCAGCGATGGCGGCAACCCAGAAGGCAGCGATGTCACACGATCGCCGCCGATCAGCAGCGATTTCAGCCCCGGCGGCAATTCAGATTGCATCGCCAGCAGCGCCAGCGGCGTGACGAGGAATGCGCAATCCATCGACTGCTGGCGCCACCAGTTCAACAACGCGGCAGCATCGGATGACAGCCCAGGCGGCGGCAGCAACAAGCTTGCGCCAGCACACAGCACGGGCCAAAGCTCCCACACGCTGGCGTCGAAGGCCAGGCTTGCGGTGGCCGGAACGCGATAGCCCACCCGTAACTCGAAGCGATCGATATGCCAAGTCACGAGATTCGAGAGTTGGCGGTGTTCAACCATCACGCCCTTGGGCGTGCCGGTGGAACCTGACGTGTAGATCACATAGGCAAGATGCGATGAATCCAGCCCGAGCGAGCGCGGCGGAAGATCATCTGAAGGCAAGTCATCCCACGGCGCAGAAGACACGCTCAAGTCAACCATCACATGCTTGCTCAGACGCGCCTCGCCAAGCGCGTCACGCCCAACCGCGTCGGCCAGCATGACGGGCGGTGCCGCATCATCGAGGATATGAGCGAGGCGCGCACTCGAATAAGCGGGATCGATCGACAAGTACGCGCCGCCCGCCTTGAACACCGCAAGCAACGCAACAACCATCGCGACGCTGCGCTGCGCGCACACGGCAACCGGAATATCCGGTCCAACGCCGAGCTTGACGAGATAGCGAGCAAGCCGATTCGCACGCGCATTGAGCTCGCCATAAGAAAGCTGATCATCGCCAGCAACCAGCGCAATCGCCTCGGGCATCTGCCCAGCCCGATCCTCGACCAATTCATGAACACATCGAAGCCGCGGATAATCCGCTCCCGTCGCATTCCACGTCTGCAGCAACAAACGTCGCTCATCAGCATCGAGCAAATCGATCCGCTCGATCGGCTGCTCCGGATCCGCCAGCGCCGCCTCGATGAAGTGCAGCAAGCGCTTCCGATGCGCCTGCACGCTGGCGTCGTCGTAAAGCTCGGCGTTCGCATCCACATGCAGCGTGCAGCCGGGATCGCGGGGATTGCCCGTCACGGTCACCGCGAAATCGTTGACCAAGCCATTGGCGAGCGCGTGCAAGGTCGCGCGACCGTCATCGAACTCCCAGCGGTTGTCGTAGGGAACGATATTGATGCGCGGACCGAACACCGGCCCGGCGAACGCACCGCGCATCTGCCTGATCTCCTTCACGCGGAACTGCTGGTGCTTCATATGCGCGAAGACTTCGGTGCTCACCTGGCGCGTCAGCTCCGTCAGCGTCGTGCCCGGCGTGATGGGCAGCCGCATCGGCAGGATATTGGCGAACATGCCGGGCAGCGCACGCGTCTCCTTGCTGCGCGCCGAAACCGGAAAATCGAACACGGTTACACGGCCGTTGCTCATCCGGTAGAGATAGGCCGCCACGATGGCGGTGAGCACGAGCGGCCACTTCGCGATCCGCGTCTCGATCTGGTCGAGCTGGTCGATGAATGCAGCGGGAAGCGGCGCCGATGCCCGATTGAAGGAACCGCTCGCGCGGGGCGCCGCACCGACGATCGTCTCCGTGGCAGGCAAGGCATGGACGTAGTCCTGCCAATACTGGCGGTCGCTCGCGTAGCGCGGCGAGGACCGATACGCGCGATCGCCGCTCATCATCAGATCGATCGCCCCGAAGTCCGCCTCGGGAACCGGCGCCTGCCGCATCAGCGCCGTGTAGATCGCCGCCACCCGGCGCGTCGCGAGCGGGATGCTGGCGCCATCCATCACGATATGGTGATAGCGCTGGTACCAGACATGCCGCTGGTCGCCCAGCTTGAACAGCGTTTGACTGAACAGCCTGCCGGAGAGGACATCGTAGGGACGATTCGATTCGGCCTGCATCGCGCTCCAGCAAGCCGCGAATGGATCGTCCTCGCGCGAGACGTCGATGAACGTCGGTTCGAAGGCATCTCCGCCAGCTTCGAATTGAACCGGCCCCGACGATGTTTCAAGGAAACGGAAATGCAGGATCCGGGCTTCCTCGATGAAACGGCGCACCGCCGCCTCGAAAGCCGGGTAATGGATCGCCCCCCCGATATCCACATAAGCGCGGCTGTCGAACAAGGGATTGTCGGGCTCGCGTTGCTGCGAAAACCACATTTCCAATTGCGCCGCGGTGAGTTCCAGAATTTCCTGAGGGTTTTTGGCGTTCAAAATTATCCTCGTCATTATTTAGCGCAGGCAATGCGCCACGGCAGCGCGGGAATTATTGGCGGTTGCCCATGCAATATCATCGAGCGTTTGATAAATCGAAAAACCAGGCTGATTCTTGCCGATTTCAAGGCAATTCGGGGGTGGACATAGCCGATCGCCCAGGCAAGACCAACCGAGCCGGGCATGAAAGCCCGGCTCGGTTTTTCGATTTACCTGGATTGAATATTCCGTCTACGGAAAGATTTGAAACATACTGTATCACGACGATGACAAGGAAATTACCCCGTGCATACCGATACATTTGAAATCAGGCACCATCAATAACAAATGGCACCTTTGATTTGAATTTCAGTAATGGTGAAAATAATCGCCGCTCAATTTCAATTCCATCGACCAATTCGACCTTCCTGATCGCCGCGCCGCGGGCGGCCACGCGGCACGCCGCCATCGTTTCAATCCGGCCCCACGCGATACCGCGAAGCCGCCGCTCGATCACGGCACAGCCGAAACGACTGCCGCTCCCCGCGATGGATTGCGCCCCTCACGCCTGAAATTTGAACATCACGGAGTTGTCGAACGTTCAGCGTAAAATGCCGCCAACCGCCGCGACACACCGGCGTAGGCCTTTACGTCAGTAATGCACGTCGACCTTCTTACCCTATATTTCCTCGCGATCGGAACGCTGTTCGCCAGTGCCGGACTGACGTTCTGGGAGCACCAGGCTCATCCCCATCGCAGCAAGGCATTGCGGATCCTGGCCGCCGGCTACACCACGCTCGGCGTGGGCTGCGCCGTGGTGCTGGTGCGCCGCGCCATGCCCGGCGCGTCGGGCGCCGTGCTCAGCAACCTGGTGATCCTCGGCGGCTACCTGCTGATCCTGGGCGGGGTGGCGGCGCTGAACGGCCGCCGCGCGACGCGCGTGGCGATCGGCGTGCTGACGGTGGACGCGCTGGCCTGGGCGATCTGCTGGACGCGCTGGGCGGACTTGATGTGGTACTACATCAGCGCCCTGCCGATCGCCTTCGTGAGCGGCATGACCACCCGCGAACTGCTGCGCTGCGAGGGCATGAAGGCCCTGCAGGCGCGCCGCATCGCGATCCTCGTCACCGGCCTGCATGCGCTGTTCTATATTGCGCGGGCGCTGGTGCTGCCCTGGCTGGCGCAGCGCTACGGCATGCCGCTGGTGATGCTGGCGAGCCAGGCCACGCTCTACGAGGGCGTGCTGTATTCCGTGATCCTGCCGATGACGCTGCTGCGGCTGATCCGCGAGGAAACCCATGGCCGCCTGCTGCGCGAGGCCCAGACCGACTACCTGACGCGCCTGGGCAATCGCCGCTGGTTCTTCGAGGAAGGCACGCGGGCGATCCAGGCGGCCGGCGGCAAGCTGCCGTTCGCCGTGCTGGCGCTCGACCTCGATCAGTTCAAGCGCATCAACGACCGTTACGGCCATCACACCGGCGACGAGGTGCTGAAATCGTTTGCGGAGGTGGCGCGCACCGTGTTGGGGTCCGAAACGATCCTGGCGCGCATCGGCGGCGAGGAATTCGCGGCGCTGCTGTCGAGCTACGACGCCTCGCGCGCCGCGGAACTCGGCGAGTACGTCGCGCAGCGCTTCGCCGAGACGATCGCCGCCAAGATCGACGGCATCGACATCCAGGCCACCGTCAGCATCGGCCTGGCGCGCTACGAAGCGAACTCGGTGCCGGCCCTGGCCGAGATGCTGGCCGCCGCCGACGCCGCGCTCTACACGGCGAAATCGCTCGGCGGCAACCGGCTGGTGCAGGGCTAGGCGCACCGCCTGGAGCCGCCGCCCGCTGCCTGGGCACTAGCACTTCACCAGGTCGAACAGCTCGCGCATCGAGCGCCGCGCCAGATGGCGCATCAAGGAAGGATCGAGCCGATCGGCCGGCCCGCTCGCGCCGAGCGCGGCCACCATGCGTCCCCGCAACCGCAAGGGCAGCGCGAAGCAATTGAGCCGCGCCTGCGAGGCCTGCAGGTCGAACGCGAAACCCTGCTCGCCGATCGTCGGCAACTCGCTGTCGAGCGCCGCCGGCAAGGCGCCGGCCTGGCGCAGCCGTCGAGCCAGCGCCGGCGTATGCGCCAGGAATATCTTGCCGATCGCGGACGTCGTCAGCGCATCGCGCCGCTCGTTGACGGGCTGGTCCAGCGCGCGACCCTCGCCGTCGAGCGCATCGAGCGTCAGGTAGGCCCGCGTCCCGCACGGCACCGCCAGGAAGCAGTTCTCGCCGCACAAGGCGTTGAAGGCACGCAGCGCCGGCACGAAGGCCTCGCGCAGGCGCGCGCCTTGCGGCAGCAGCGGCCGGGCGGTCGCCGCCAGTCGCAGGCCCAGCGCGTAGCGATGCCGCTCGCGCGTCACGTAGCCCATCTCGACCAGCGTATCGAGCACGCCATGCGCGGTGCTCTTGCTCAGGCCCGTCGCCGCCGCGATCTCCATCAGCCGCGCCGAGCCGCCCTGCGCGCTCAGCGCCTCGAGCAGCGCCATCGCCCGCTGCACCGATTGAATTGCCTTGCCGCCACGTTCCATCCCGCTTCCTCTCTTGCATCCGCTCCGGCCTTTATACCGGGTTTGCGCACCCGCGCGTTCGGCCCTGCCGAACTTTCGCCGCTATTTGCCGCGAGGCGCCCGCCACGCGCGCGGCGTCGCTTATCGTCCTCGCCTCTGCTCCCCATCGACAAGGATATCGACATGGATCTTCAACTGACTGGCGCAAACGTCCTGATCAGCGGCGGCACGCGCGGCATCGGCCGGGCGATCGTCGAGGGCTTTCTCGCCGAGGGCGCGAGGGTGGGCTTCTGCGCGCGCGGCGCGGCCGGCGTGCAGGCCGCCCAGGCCGAACTCGGCGAACGGGCCTTCGGGCAGGTCGTCGACATCGCCGATGCCGCCCAGGTGAGCGCCTGGGTCGAGGCGGGCGCGGCGCGGCTGGGCGGGATCGACGTGATCGTGCCCAACGTCA
Organism: Burkholderia sp. Cy-637; assembly: GCF_011753175.1. Lineage (NCBI taxonomy): Bacteria > Pseudomonadati > Pseudomonadota > Betaproteobacteria > Burkholderiales > Burkholderiaceae > Burkholderia > Burkholderia sp. Cy-637. The sequence goes on from NZ_VWWC01000008.1 coordinate 76,867, forward strand.
GCGCGCTGGCCGGCGGCAACGGCCAGCTCGAAAGCTGGCGCCGCGGCTTCGACACCGACCTGCTCGGCACGGTCAGCTTCGTCAATGCCGCGCTGCCCTACCTGCGTCGCTCGCCATCGCCCGCGGTGGTGCTGATCTCGAGCGTGTCGGGACGCGAGATCGACGATTTCGCCGAACCCTACGGCGTCCTGAAGGCTGCCCTGGTCCACTACGGCAAGACGCTGTCGGCGCGCCACGCTCGCGAGGGCATCCGCGTCAACACCGTCTCGCCCGGCAACATCCATTTCGAGGACGGCGTGTGGGGCCGGCGCGAACGCGAGGATCCGGCCGGCTTCGCGCGCGCCCTGGCCGCCAACCCGATGGGCCGCATGGGCCGCCCCGAGGAAGTGGCGAAGGCCGCCGTGTTTCTCGCCAGCCGCGCCGCCGGCTTCACGACCGGCACCAACCTGCTGGTCGACGGCGGCCTCACGCGCGGCGTTCAGTTCTGAACCGGGAGGCGGGTGGCCAGGCCGCCGTCGATGTCGGCCAGCGCGGCCGCCAGCGCGTCGACGAACAGCGCCACCTTGCGCGAGCGGCTGCGGCTGACCGGGTGGATCGCATAAAACGCCACCGGCTCGGGCTCGAACGCGTCGAGTACGGTCAGCAGCCGCCCCGCATCGAGATGCCCGGCCACTTCCCACCAGGATTTCTGCGCCAGGCCGAGCCCCGCCAACGCCCAGGACACCGGCAGCTCCGAGTGGTTCGCGACCAGCGCGCCTGTCACGCGCAGCTTGCGCGCCGCCGCGCCCTGGCCGAAGCGCCAGTCGGCGTGGCGATGCGGCTCGCTGTTGAAGACCAGGCAGCGATGCGCGGCCAGCTCGTCGGGGCTGCCCGGCCGGCCGTGGCGCGCGAGATAGGCCGGGCTGGCCACCACCACGCGCCGCGTCTCGAACAGGCGGCGCCCGATCAGCGGCGTGTCGACCACCGGGCCGCCGCGCACGGCGACGTCGAAACCCTCGGCGACGATGTCGGCGAAGCGGTCGTCGAGCGTCAGGTGGATGCCGATCTCGGGATACTGGCCGGCGAAACGCTCGATGAACGGCGAGATCCACTGCCGGCCGAGCGGCGTCGGCGCCGTCACGCGCAGGATGCCGCGTGCCGAGGCGGCGCTGTCGACCACCCGGCTCTCCAGCGTCTGCCATTCGTCGAGCAGGCGGCTGGCCTCCTGGAAATAGGCCGTGCCGGCCTCGGTCAGCGCCTGGCGCCGCGTGGTGCGCAACAGCAGGGGCACGCCCAGGCGCTTCTCGAGCCCCTTCACGCGATCGGCCACCACCGAGGGCGCCAGCCCGAGGCGCCGCGCGGCCGCGGAAAAACTCCCGTGCCGCACGACTTCGACAAAGATTTCCAGCTCGGTGAAGGCATGCATCGATTTCGCGGATTCTCCGGTAAGTCTTCGCGAAATTACCTCATTTTTCGCGAACGGGTCGCATCGCAAAATCGGGCGCATCATTCATCCACGCCCGGAGGCCCATGAATCCCGCCACCCTCGCCCGCCGCGCGACATCGCTCGCCGCCGCCAGCCTGCCGCTGCTCGCGGCGCTCGCCTGCCTCGCCCCCACTGCCCGCGCCGCCCGCGTTGACGACGCGCCGCTGATCACCACCCAGAAGCTGCGCTGGCAGACCGCCCAGGCGCTCGCCGCCGAGGCCGTGCGCGTATGCGCCGCCGACGGTTATTCGGTCACCGCCACCGTGGTCGACCCTTCCGGCCACGCGCAGGCGGTGGTGAAGGGCGACACGGTTCCGCTGCAGTCGCTGTCGGTCTCGTATCGCAAGGCCTACACGGCCTTCTCCTACGGCATGACCTTCAACCTCGACACCACCAGCCAACTGATCGCCGCCAAGGTGACCGGGCCGCTCGACGGCGCGGTGCTGGCCACCGAGCCCGAGGTGCTGTTCATCCCGGGCGGCGTGACCTTGCGCCGGGCCGATCGCGGCGTGATCGGCGGCATCGGCGTGTCCGGCGCGCCGGGCGGCGACAAGGACGAAGCCTGCGCGCAGGCCGCCGTCGCCAAGTACCAGGACCGCTTCCGCTGAACGTCGCGCCGGTGCCCGACCGCGCGCACCGGCCTTCCCCTTTCCCGCCTTTGTCTCGCCCCTCCCGTCACACGGCACCCTACGCGTCGCCCCGAGATGATATAACATATCATTTTCGTATCCCGCATCGCATCCCGCCGTCGCGATGCCCGAGGCCGGCCCCGGAGGATTCCCATGCGATTGACCGTCAACCAGCAGCGCGTGCTGGCCGCCCTCAGGCAGGCGGCCGGTCCGCTCAGCGCCTACGCGCTGCTGGCGCGGCTGCGCGAGCAGGGTTTCAGCGCGCCGGCCCAGGTCTACCGGGCGCTGGAGCGGCTCACCGCGCAAGGCCTGGTGCACCGGCTCGAATCGCTGAACGCCTACCTGGCCTGCCGGCAGACGGCCGCCTGCGGGCCCGGCCTGCGCGCCTTCGCGATCTGCGACGAATGCGGGCAGGTCGACGAATTCGTCGACCCGGAAGTCGGCCGCTGCCTGGGGCACTGGATGCGCGAGCACGCATTCTCCCTGCGCCAGGCCGCCATCGAGCTTCACGGCCAGTGCGCGGCCTGCGGCGCACGTGAACAGGCCACGCACGGCTGAGTCGCCATCGAGCGAAGCCAGCGCGCGCCATTATCGAGATCCCCAAGATGAGCCAAGCAACCTCCACTTCCCCCTCTCCCGGCAGCCTGCCGGTCACGGTGCTGTCCGGCTTTCTCGGCGCGGGCAAGACCACCTTGCTGAACCACATCCTCAACAATCGCGAGGGCCGGCGCGTGGCGGTGATCGTCAACGACATGTCGGAGGTGAACATCGACGCGGCCCTGGTACGCGAGGGCGGCGCCGAGCTGTCGCGCACCGACGAGAAGCTGGTGGAGATGAGCAACGGCTGCATCTGCTGCACGCTGCGCGAGGACCTGCTGGAAGAGGTCGACCGGCTGGCGCGCGAGGGCCGCTTCGATCAGATCGTGATCGAGTCGACCGGCATCTCCGAGCCGCTGCCGGTGGCCGAGACCTTCACCTTCGAGGGCGAGGACGGCCGCAGCCTCAACGAGATCGCCCAGCTCGACACCATGGTGACGGTGGTGGACGGCTACAACTTCCTGCTCGACTACAGCTCGCGCGACAGCCTGCAATCGCGCGGCGAATCGCTGGGCGAGGAAGACCGGCGCACCGTGGTCGACCTGCTGATCGAGCAGATCGAGTTCTGCGACGTGATCGTGCTGAACAAGATCGACCTGATCAGCGACACCGAGCGCGAGCGCCTGATGGCGATCCTGCGCGGCCTGAACCCGCGCGCGCGCATCGAGCTGGCCGAATTCGGCAAGGTGCCGCTCGAGCGCGTGCTCGGCACCGGCCTATTCGATTTCGACGCAGCCTCGAAGGCGCCGGGCTGGCTGCAGGAAATGCGCGGCACCCACACGCCCGAAACCGACGAATACGGCATCCGCAGCTTCGTCTATCGCGCGCGCCGCCCGTTCCACCCGCAGCGCTTCCACGCGCTGATCGGCAGCGAATGGCCCGGCGTGGTGCGCTCGAAGGGCTTCTTCTGGCTGGCCAGCCACCCCACCCTGGCCGGGAGCTGGTCGCAGGCGGGCGCCGTGGCGCGCCACGGCCCGGCCGGCTACTGGTGGGCCGCGGTGCCCGAGGAGCGCTGGCCGCAAGACCCGGAGGCGGTCGCCGCGATCCGCGCCAAGTGGGACGAGCGCGTCGGCGACGCGCGGCAGGAACTGGTGCTGATCGGCATGGACATGGACGAGGCGTCGATGCGCGCCCGGCTCGATGCCTGTCTGCTCAGCGACGAGGAAATGTCCCGCGGCCCGGCCGTCTGGACCACCTGGCCGAGTCCGTTTTCCGACTGGCCCTGATCGAACCAGCGCTCCTTGCTCCAGACCGGGTGGGGACGCATCTCCACCGAACCGAGAGCATGAACGCAGCCCTTCCCGACGTCTCCCTGACCGACCTCGCGCCCAGCCTGAGCCCGCTGGCCTGGGTCGGCATGCAGCAGATCGACCTTCCCGTCACGATCGACGAGCCCGGCTATCGGCGCGCCCTGCACGCGCGCGCCGACGTGCAGGTCGATCTGCCCGCCCCGCAGGTCAAGGGCATCCACATGTCGCGCCTATATCGCCTGCTCGACACGCTCGGGCACGACGAGGCGCTGTCGCCCGCCGGCCTGGTCGCGCTGCTGCAGGCGATGGTCGACAGCCATCGCGACTGCGACAGCCGCAATGCGCGCCTGCGCCTGCGGGCCGAGCTGCTGACGCGCCGCCCGGCCCTCGTCACCGAGGGTCTGTCGGGCTGGAAAGCCTACCCGGTGCGCATCGACGCGACGCTGATCGACGGCCGCCCGAGCCTGCATGCACGCGTCACGGTCGCCTATTCGTCGACCTGCCCGTGCTCGGCGGCGCTGTCGAGGCAACTGGTGGAACAGGCCTTCCTCAAGGACTTCGAAGCGAGCGCCGCGCTCGACCCGGTGGAAGTCGCCGCCTGGCTGAAGTGTCATGCCACCTTGGCCACGCCGCACAGCCAGCGCAGCGAGGCCGAGGTGAGTATCGGGATCGCCGCCGATGCGCGCGATTTCGGCCTGCTCTCGCTGATCGACCGCATCGAGGCGGCCGTCGCCACGCCGGTGCAGACGGCGGTCAAGCGCGCCGACGAACAGGCCTTCGCGGCGCTGAACGGCGCCAACCTGATGTTCGTCGAGGACGCCGCGCGGCGCATCCAGGCCGCGCTCGCCGGCCTCGGCGGCGCGCACGTGCATGTGCGCCACCTGGAAAGCCTGCATCCGCACGACGCGGCGGCCTGGTCCGTGCCGGTGCGAGCGGGAGGAGTCCAGCCATGAGCGACGCGATCCGCCTGCACAACACGCTCACGCGCCGCAAGGAAGTCCTTCGGACCTCCCGGCCCGATCGCGCCACCATGTACGTCTGCGGCCCCACCGTCTACAACTTCGCGCACATCGGCAACGCGCGGCCGGCGGTGGTGTTCGACGTGCTGGCGCGCCTGCTGCGCCACGACTATCGCGAGCTGGTCTACGCGCGCAACTTCACCGACGTCGACGACAAGATCAACGCGGCCGCGGCCGCCGCGGCCTTGCCGATCGGCGCGATCACCGAGCGCTACATCGCGGCCTATCACGAGGACATGCAGGCGCTGGGCGTGCTCGCGCCCGACCTCGAACCGCGCGTCACCGAGCACATCCCCGAGATCGTCGCCCTGATCGAAACCTTGATCGCGCGCGGCCATGCCTATGTCGCGGAAGGCCACGTGCTGTTCCATGTGCCGTCCTACGCCGACTACGGCCAGCTCTCGGGCCGCCGCACCGAGGACATGATCGCCGGCGCGCGCGTGGAGGTGGCGCCCTACAAGCGCGATCCGCTCGACTTCGTGCTGTGGAAGCCCTCGACGCCCGAGCTGCCCGGCTGGGACAGCCCCTGGGGCCGCGGTCGCCCCGGCTGGCACGTCGAATGCACGGCGATGATCGGCCGCCACCTCGGCCATACCATCGACATCCACGGCGGCGGCCAGGACCTGATCTTCCCGCATCACGAGAACGAGATCGCGCAAGGCAGTTGCGCCCACGACGCGCTGTATTGCCGGACCTGGGTACACAACAGCTTCGTCACCGTCGACGGCCAGAAGATGTCGAAGTCGCTCGGCAACGTGCTGCTGGTGCGCGAGCTGCTGGCCGAGGCACCCGGCGAGGCAATCCGTTTCGCGCTGCTGGCCACGCATTACCGCAATCCGCTGCACTGGAACGCGCGGCGCCTGGCTCAGGCGCGGCAGACGCTGACGCGCTGGTACGGCGCGCTGGCGTGTGTCGAGGCGCACGACGGCGGGCCTGCTCCGGCCCAGCCCGTCGAGCCCGATGCGCTGGTGCTGGCCGCGCTGCGCGACGACCTCAACGTGCCGCTCGCGATCAGCCGCCTGCACGAGCTCGTATCGCAGCTCGCCCACGCCACCGATCCCGACGAGCAGCGCGAGGCCGCGGCGCGGCTGCGTGCCTCCGCGGCGCTGCTCGGGCTGCTACGGCAGCACGCCCGAAGCGCCCTCGCCGCGCTGCGCCACCAGTCCCGCGATCCGCGCCATGCGCCGCTGACGCCCGAGCGCGCCGAGGCGCTGGTGGCCGAGCGCGATGCCGCGCGCCAGCGTCGCGACTTCGCCCGCGCCGACGCGCTGCGCCAGGAACTCGACGACGGCGGCGTGCTGCTCGAGGACACGCCGCAAGGCACGCAATGGCGTTTCGCCGATCACGAGGTGCAGCCATGACGCCTCCCCTCTCCCCCCTTCCCGAAGCCATGATTCCTTCCACCCTGGCCGAATCCATCGACCTCACCCTGCCCGACGGCTCGCATCGCGGCGTCGCGACAGGCACCACGGTGGCCGAGGTGGCCGCCGCGATCGGCCCCGGCCTGGCCAGGCGCGCCGTCGCCGGCGAACTCGACGGCCGGCTGGTCGATCTCGGCGACGCCATCGAGCACGATGCGAGGCTTCGCATCATCACGCCCGCCGACGAGGAAGGGCTCGCGATCATCCGCCACTCCTGCGCCCACCTGCTCGGCCACGCGGTCAAGCAGCTCTACCCGGACGCGAACATGGTGATCGGCCCGGTGATCGAGGACGGTTTCTACTACGACATCGCCTATTCGCGCCCCTTCACGCCCGAGGACCTGGCGGCCATCGAGCAGCGCATGCGCGAGCTGATCGACCTCGACTACGCGGTGATCAAGCGCGTGCTGCCGCGCGAGGAAGCGATCCGCCTGTTCCGCGAGCGCGGCGAGGCCTACAAGCTGCGCCTGATCGAGGAAATGCCCGAGGTCGCGGCGATGAACCTCTATTTCCACCAGGAATATGTCGACATGTGCCGTGGCCCGCACGTGCCGAACACGCGTTTCCTCAAGGCCTTCAAGCTCACGCGCCTGGCCGGCGCCTACTGGCGCGGCGACGCGCGCAACCCCCAGCTGCAACGCATCTACGGCACCGCCTGGGCCGACGCGCGCCAGCTCGCGGCCCATCTCGAGCGGCTGGAGGAAGCCGAGCGGCGCGACCATCGCCGGCTCGGCCGCGAGCTCGACCTGTTCCACTTCCAGGAGGACGCGCCCGGCGCGGTGTTCTGGCATCCGCGCGGCTGGACCGTGTTCCGCGAGCTGATCGCCTACATGCGCCGCCGCCAGGAGGAAGCCGGCTACGTCGAGGTCAACTCGCCCGACGTGATGGACCGCAGCCTGTGGGAAATCTCGGGCCACTGGCTCAACTATCGCGACCACATGTTCACCACCGCCACCGAGGACGGCCGCTCGCTCGCGCTCAAGCCGATGAACTGCCCCGGCAGCGTGCTGCTGTACCGCCACGGCCTGAAGAGCTATCGCGACCTGCCGATCCGCATGGGCGAATTCGGCAAGGTGCATCGCTACGAGCCTTCGGGCGCGCTGCATGGGCTGCTGCGCGTGCGCCACTTCACGCAGGACGACGCCCACATCTATTGCACGCCCGCGCAGATGGACCAGGAATGCCGCGCCGTGGTGGCGCTGGTGCTCGACATCTACCGGCAATTCGGCTTCGAGGACGTGCGCATCAAGCTCTCCACGCGGCCCGCGAACCGGATGGGCGACGAGGCCACGTGGGATCGCCTGGAAGGCGCGCTGGTGAACGCGCTCGACGCAATGGGCCTGGATTACCGGCTCAATCCCGGCGAAGGCGCGTTCTACGGCCCCAAGCTCGAATTCGTGCTGCGCGACGCGATCGGCCGCGACTGGCAATGCGGCACCCTGCAGGTCGACATGAACCTGCCCGAGCGCTTCGGCATCGAGTACGTCGACGAGGATGGCCAGCGCAAGCGGCCCGTGATGCTGCATCGCGCGCTGTTCGGCTCGCTGGAGCGTTTCATCGGCATCCTGATCGAGCATCACGCCGGCAAGCTGCCGCCCTGGCTCGCGCCGGTGCAGGCGATGGTGCTGTCGATCACGGAGGAACATGCCGATTACGCGCGCGACGTGACGCAGCTGCTGGCCGCCTCCGGCCTGCGCGCCGAGGCAGACGTTCGCCGCGAGAAGATCGGCTACAAGATCCGCGAGCAGACCCTGCAGCGGATTCCGTTCCTGCTGGTGGCCGGCGCCCGGGAACGCGAGACCGGCAGCATCGCGATCCGCTCGCACGGCGGGCTCGACCTCGGCACGCTGCCGCTCGCGCAGGCCGTCGCGCTGCTGGTCGACGCATGCCAGGCACCCGACCAGGCCGCGCGCATCGCGGCGCGGCAGGCGCTGTTCGCGCGCGTCGGACTGCATACCCCCAACACGACAGGAGCATTGCAATGAGCCACGTACCCAAGAACACGGCGAGCGAGGGCGTGACGCTGGCCTCGCGCGATTCGGTCGAGCAGGTCGAGGAGGGCCATGCCCTCGCGCCGCGCTTCGACCGCGACGGCCTGATCGCCTGCATCACCACCGAGGCCGCCAGCGGCGAGGTGCTGATGCTCGGCTACATGAACCGCGAGGCGCTGGCGCTGACCATCCGCAGCGGCGAGGCGCACTACTGGAGCCGCTCGCGGCAGGCGCTGTGGCGCAAGGGCGCCACCAGCGGCCTGGTGCAGCGCGTCGAGGAGATGCGCATCGACGACGACCAGGACGCCGTCTGGCTGCGCGTGAGCGTGGCCGGCTCCGGGGCGAGCTGTCATGTCGGCTACCGCTCCTGCTTCTATCGGCGCGTGCCGGTCGGCGCGCAGCACGAGCAGGACCCGGCGCTGGTCTTCACCGAGGCGCGGAAGACCTTCGATCCGCTGCAGATGTACGGCGACGCGCCCAATCCGACGATCCTGTAACCATCGAACCCGCACGAGGACCATCATGGCCCGGCATCCCGCCATCGACATCGACTACACACGCGGCGCCGGGCTGGCGCGGCTGCTGCAGGCGCGCATCGCAATCCTCGACGGCGCGATGGGCACCATGATCCAGCGCGAGCGCCTGGGCGAGGCCGAGTTCCGCGGCGACCGCTTTCGCGACTACCCGCGCGACCTGAAGGGCAACAACGAGCTGCTGTCGCTGACGCGGCCGCAGCTGATCCGCGAGATCCACGACGCCTATTTCGCGGCCGGCGCCGATATCGCCGAGACCAATACCTTCGGCGCGACCTCGATCGCGCAGGCCGACTACGGCCTCGAAGCGCTGGTGCGCGAGATGAACCTCGAATCGGCGCGGCTCGCGCGCGCCTCGGCCGACCGCCATGCCACGCCCGGGCAGCCGCGTTACGTGGCCGGCGCGATGGGGCCCACGCCGCGCACGGCCAGCATCTCGCCCGACGTGAACGATCCCGGCGCGCGCAACGTCAGCTTCGACGAGCTGCGCGAGGCCTATCACCAGCAGGCGGCGGCGCTGCTCGAAGGCGGCGTGGACCTGTTCCTGGTCGAGACCGTGTTCGACACGCTCAATGCCAAGGCAGCGCTGTTCGCGCTCGACGAGCTGTTCGAGCAAACCGGCGAGCGGCTGCCGATCATGATTTCCGGCACGGTCACCGATGCCTCGGGGCGCGTGCTGTCGGGGCAGACCGTGGAAGCGTTCTGGAATTCGCTGCGCCATGCGCGCCCGCTCACCTTCGGCCTGAACTGCGCGATGGGCGCCGCGCTGATGCGGCCTTACCTGGCCGAGCTGGCCAAGCATTGCGAAACCTATATCTCCTGCTACCCGAACGCGGGGCTGCCCAACCCGATGAGCGAGACCGGCTTCGACGAAACGCCCGACGTCACCTCCAGCCTGCTCGGCGAATTCGCCGAGGCCGGCCTGCTCAATATCGCCGGCGGCTGCTGCGGGACCACGCCCGAGCACATCGCCGCGATCGCGCGGGTGATGCGCAGCAAGGCGCCGCGCGCGCTGCCCGGCCGGCCCGTCGCGGCGGAGCCCGAGGCATGAGCCAAACGCGGCCGGCCGACGGCGTGATCGACTACCTGGATGCCTTCGATCGCCTGCTGCAAGCGCGGCTGCCGATGCCCGAGCCGGCCGGCCCGCTGCCCTCGATCGAACTCGATCATGATCGCCCGCTGGCGATGCTGGTCTCGCCGCATCCCGACGACGAGTGCCTGGTGGGCGGCCTCGCGCTGCGCCTGCGTCGCGAGGCCGGTTACGCGGTGCTGAACCTGGCGGCCACGCTCGGCAGCCGCGTCGAGCGCCGCGAGGCGCGCTGGTGCGAGCTGAGCCAGGCCTGCGGGCGGCTCGGCTTCGCGCTGGCCGATGCCGGCTTCACGGGCCGCGAGCCGATCAGCGAGGCGCGCCGCCACGCGGACCCGGCCAGTTGGGAACGCGACGTCGCGCTGCTGGCCGCGCTGCTCGACCGGTATCGTCCGCGCCTGCTGGTGTTCCCGCATGCGCGCGACGGCTCGGCCACCCATATCGGCGTGCACCGGCTGGTGCTCGACGCCCTGCAGCGATACGAACGACCGCTGTGGCTGGCGCAGACCGAGTTCTGGGGCACGCTGGACGATCCCAACCTGCTGCTGGAACTGCGCAAGGCCGAGGTCGCCACCCTGCTCGACGCCCTGCTCTGCCATCGCGGCGAAATCGCACGCAATCCCTATCACCTGCGCCTGGCTTCCTGGCTGTCCGACTCGGTGCGGCGCGGCGGCGAGAACGTGCCCGGCGCCGGCGCGCAGCCGCCGTCCTTCCCGTTCGGCGCGCTGTATCGCGTGGATCGATGGAGCGGGTGCGCGATCGAAACCGTCGAACGGCGCGCCATCCTCGACGGCGGCGCCGACCTGCGCGAGCTGTTTCCGCCGCTCGACGCGCGCTGAGCGCTTCTCGCCTCAGCCCACCTCAGCCTCCCTCGCTCCGGCGCGCGGCGAGCCGCTCCCGGTACTCGCTCGGCGTGGTCGCCAGGTACTTGTGGAAGGCGCTGCGCAGCCGCGCATCGGAAGCGAAGCCGCTGCGGAACGCCAGCGACTTCATCGGCAGGCGCGTATCGGCCAGCAGGCGCTTGGCCTTCTCGAGCCGCGCCATCTCGATGAACACGGCCGGGCTCGAACCGGTCTCGCGCTGGAACATCCGCGAGAAATGCCGCGAACTCATCGCGAAGCGCGCCGCCAGCGCCTCCACCGACAGCCGCTCGCCGAGGTGATCGAGGATCCAGGCCTGCATCTCGCGCACGGTCGGCGATTGCGTCAGCTGGCTCTGCAGGCTGGTGCTGACCTGCGCCTGCCCGCCGGGCCGCTTCAGGTAGATCACCATGTCGCGCGCGATCGCGAGTGCCAGCTCGCGGCCATGATCGTGCTCGACGAAGGCCAGCGCCAGGTCGATCGCCGCGCTCACGCCGGCCGAGGTCCAGACCCGCCCCTCCTGCACGAAGATCGCGTCGGTATCGAGCCGCACGCGCGGATAACGCTCGGCCAGCAGGGCCGCCACGCTCCAGTGCGTGGTGGCCTGCTTGCCGTCGAGAAAGCCGCTCGCGGCCAGGAACAGCGTGGCCGAGCACAGCGCGGCCAGCCGCTCGACGCGATGCGCGACGCGCTCCAGCCAGTCGACGATGGCGCGCGATTCGTCGAGCGCCGCTTCGATGTCGCGCGTGCCGACCACGATCACGGTGGAGGCAAAGTGCCGGGTGTCGAGCGGTTCGGTGGCCTCCAGCGGCACCGGCGTGTCCGAGCGCACGGGGCCCGGCACGGGCGCGGCGATCCGCACCTCGTAGCCGGGCGCGCGCCCGCTCTCGCGCAGATGGTGGTTCGCATAGCTGAACACCGTCAGCGCGCTGATGGCCTCGAGCATCTTGAAGCCCGGGTAGACGACGATGTCGATGCGATGGGGGGCAGGCTGTGGCATGAGGGATTTCCGGCGGAATGCGTCAGGTGAGCATGATCGCGAAAAAACGCGCGGCGTGCCGGCCGATGTCCGGATTCGTCGCCAGTGTGTCCGGATCCGGTCGGGATCGGCGGCCCGCCGCGCCGCCGTGCTTCGTAGACTGGCCTCACCTCCACCCCGATGGGAATCCTGTCATGCAATACGCCAAACCCGGCCAACCCGGCTCGCTGCTCTCGGTCGCCTCGCGCTACGGCAACTTCATCGGCGGCGAATTCCGCGCGCCCGTGAAGGGCCAGTACTTCCTGAACCGCTCGCCCGTCACCGGCGAGACCATCGCCGAATTCCCGCGCTCCAGCGCCGAGGATATCGAGCTCGCGCTCGACGCGGCGCATGCCGCTGCCGACGCCTGGGGCCGCACCTCGGTGGCGCAGCGCAGCCTGGCGCTGCTGCGCATCGCCGATCGCATCGAGCAGCACCAGGAGCGGCTGGCGATCGCCGAGACCTGGGACAACGGCAAGCCGATCCGCGAGACGCTGGCGGCCGACCTGCCGCTCGCGATCGACCATTTCCGCTATTACGCCGGCGTGATCCGCGCGCAGGAAGGCGCGACCGCCGAGATCGACGAGCATACCGCCGCCTATCACTTCCACGAGCCGCTCGGCGTGGTGGGCCAGATCATCCCCTGGAACTTCCCGCTGCTGATGGCGGCCTGGAAGGTCGCGCCGGCGCTGGCCGCCGGCAACACGGTGGTGCTCAAGCCGGCCGAGCAGACACCGCTGTCGATCACCCTGCTGCTGGAGATCGTCGGCGACCTGCTGCCGCCCGGCGTGCTCAACGTGGTGCATGGCTTCGGCAAGGAAGCCGGCGAGGCGCTGGCCTCCAGCCGGCGCATCGCCAAGATCGCCTTCACCGGCTCGACGCCGGTGGGCCGGCAGATCCTCCACCACGCGGCCGAGAACATCATCCCCTCCACCGTCGAGCTGGGCGGCAAGTCGCCGAACCTGTTCTTCGAGGACATCATGCAAGCCGAGCCCGAGTTCATCGACAAGGCCGCCGAAGGGCTGGTGCTCGGCTTCCTGAACCAGGGCGAGATCTGCACCTGCCCGTCGCGCGCGCTGGTGCAGGAATCGATCTACGAGCCCTTCATGGAGCGCGTGATCGAACGCGTGAAGCGGATCCGCCAGGGCGACCCCTTCGATACCGAGACCACCATCGGCGCGCAGGTTTCCGAGCAGCAATACGACAAGATCCTCGGCTACCTGACGATCGCGCGCGAGGAAGGCGCGCAGTTCCTGGCCGGCGGCGCGCCGGGCAGGCTGGCGGGCGAGCTGGCCGGCGGCTACTACGTCGAGCCGACCCTGGTGAAGGGGCACAACCGCATGCGCGTGTTCCAGGAGGAGATCTTCGGGCCGGTGATCGCCGTCACCACCTTCCGCGACGAGGCCGAGGCGCTGGCGATCGCCAACGACAGCATCTTCGGCCTGGGCGCCGGGCTGTGGACGCGCGACGCGAACCGCGCCTATCGCGTGGGGCGCGGCATCAAGGCCGGCCGCGTGTGGACCAACTGCTATCACCTGTATCCGGCGCACGCGGCCTTCGGCGGCTACAAGCAATCAGGGATCGGGCGCGAGACCCACAAGATGATGCTCGACCATTACCAGCAGACCAAGAACCTGCTGGTGAGCTACGACGCGCGGCCGGTCGGGCTGTTCTGATCGGGCAAGGCGGCAAGAGGAACGAGGCGCGCAGCAAGCATCCGGCTCGCGGCGCGCCGTTCTCGTTCAGGCAGCCTGTTTCGCGGGCGCGGCGGCCGGCTCGGCGTCGCGATAATCTTCCGCGTCGATGTCGTAGCCGGAAGGCTCCCAGCGCAGCAGCAGGAGCGCCGTCAGCGAGGCCAGCGGCGCCAGCGCGATCAGCCAGAACACCCGCGTGCCGAACGTGGCGGCCAACACCGGGAACAGGAACAGCGACACGGTGGACAGGCCGCGCGCGACGGTCTGCGAGAAGCCGACGCCGACGCCGCGCAGCGAGGTGGGATAGCTGAGCGTGGCGTAGGTCATCGAATGCGAGCCGGGACCGAAGCCCTGCCCGAACAGGTAGGCGCCGAGCAGCAGGATCGCACCGACAACCAGGGCCGCGCCGCTCGGCTTGCCGATCAGCGCCAGGCCGATCAAGGACGCGAACTGCAGGGCCACGCCGGCCACCGTCATCTTCCAGGCGCCGATGCTGGCGGCCGTGCGCACGCCGATCAGGCCGCCCACGAAGGCGAACAGCAGGTTCAGCGCCAGCGCGGCGACGATGGTGGTGAGCGGCCCCTGCTTCAGGAAGCTGGCGAGGATCACCGGCAGGCCGTAGACGATCGCGTTGTAGCCGAACGAGGACGCGCCGCCGATCACCAGCGCCAGGATGGTGCGCTTGCGATAGGTGGGATTGAACAGGGCCGCAAAGCTGCGCCACGAGGCGCGCGCGGGCCGCGGCGTGCCGAGCTCGGCGCCCTCGGCCACCACCGCGTCGATGCCGTGCGAGCGCTTGAGGATGCGCGCCGCGCCCGCCAGGTCGCCCTGGTTGGCGGCCCACACCGGCGATTCGCTGATGTAGCGGCTGCGCACCGCGATGATCGCCAGCGCCGGCACCGCGCCGAAGGCCAGCACCACGCGCCACAGCCAGCCGAGCTGCGCATCGGGCAAGACGGCATAGAGCCCGAGGATCAGCAGGTAGCAGGCACTGGTGGCCGCGTACCAGGCCGGGCACCAGGCGGCGATGCTGGACGCCTTGTTGCGCTTGCCCGAGACGCGCGAGAACTCGGCCAGGAAGGCCATCGCCACCGGCAGGTCGAGGCCGACGCCGATCCCCATCACGAAGCGCGAGATCGCCAGCACCCAGGCATTCGGCGCCAGGCCGGCGGCGATCGCCGCGACCACGAAGAACACCATGTCGGCCATGAACACGCGATAGCGGCCGATCCGGTCGGTCAGGTAGCCGCCGGCCAGGGCGCCCACCAGCGCGCCGAAGGTGATCGCCGAGGACACCAGGCCGACCTGCACCGGGCTCAGCGCGAACTCGCGCGCGATGTCCTTGATGCCGTAGGCCAGCGAGGTGAGGTCGTAGGCGTCGAGGAACACGCCGCCCAGCGCGATCGCCACCACCGCGCGCGCGTGGCCGCCGGGCGCGGCGCCGCGGTTGGCCAGGCGCGCCACGTCCTGGGCCGAGCGGATCAGCTCGGGCGCGCCGGCGGCGGAATCGGCTTGCGCCGGCGCGGCGCGATCGAAAGCGAGGGTCGACATGGTTCGGCTCGTCAGCGAGAAGAAAACGAGTTGCGACTATATCGACCGGAAATACGCGCTCAAATGCCGATTTCGGGGATCCTTATCGCGCGCGCTGCGTAGGCGGCGCGCGGGGATTCGGCTGGGGAAAGGGGCGTCGTCACGGTCCGCGGCGCGGGCGGCGCTGCGCCGTGAACACCTCGGGCTCCCATTCGCGCAGGGCCAGCAGCAGGCCCATGCCGTGTTTCTGCTCCAACGGCGTTCCGGTCGCCTCGGCATGCAACGCGTCCATGCGCGCGCGCAAGCGGCGCATCTCCAGCTTCAACTGCGCCGCGCCCTGCGCCGTCAGCATGCCGTGGATGAATTCGAGCGATTCGCCCTCGCCCGCGAATCGGCTCGCGAGGAAATCGTGCAGTCCCTGCGCAAGGAAGAACTGGCGAATCGGCCCGTTCGGCAACCAGTCGAAATCGCGCGCCACGCGCAGGCGAATACGATCGCCCGGCAGCAGGCTGACGATCTGCATGTGCTCCAGCGTCAGCAGGTGCCGGATGCATTGCGCGCGCGTGATGCGGTACACGCTCTCGATTTCCTCGATGGTCCAATGGTTCAGCGCACAGACCGTAATCAGCAGCAGCGTGTCGTCGGCCACCAGTTGACGCTCCTGCTTGTCGCTCAGCACCCGGATCGCGGGCGCGGAAGCCGCGGCCGCCTGCACCAGCTCGGCCATCGTCAGCCCCAGCAGGCGCGCGAAGTCGCCGAGCCGCTCGAGCGTGAAGCGTCCGTTCGCGATCAGCCGCTTCACGCTCGGCTCCGAGATGCCAAGCGCCTGCGCCGCGTCGCGATAGGTCATGCCGCGCGCCTTGAGCTCGCGCTTGATCGCGGCGCAGATCTGGTCGATTTCTTCCATAAGGATCATTTCTCGATACTTTTCGT
Organism: Burkholderia sp. Cy-637; assembly: GCF_011753175.1. Classification (NCBI taxonomy): domain Bacteria; kingdom Pseudomonadati; phylum Pseudomonadota; class Betaproteobacteria; order Burkholderiales; family Burkholderiaceae; genus Burkholderia; species Burkholderia sp. Cy-637. Next base: position 92,894 of record NZ_VWWC01000008.1, read on the forward strand.
CGCATTATATGATCCGGAATCAGGAAAATCACCGAGATGTGATACCTCGTGGAAATATCCGTCCCACTTCCAAACCGGACAGGACGGCCCCATGCAGGCAATCAACGACGTAAGCGGACTCAACCGGATCCTGGTGGCCGGCGTGGCGAGCCCCACCTCGACGGACGAGGTGGCGGCCCTGCTGCGCGGCGCCACGCTGCCGGTCTCGATCGGCGGCGGCCACTTCAGCATGGGCGGCCAGACCGCCAGCCACGGCACGCTGCACCTCGACCTGCGCGCCATGAACCGCGTGCTGCGATTCGACGTGGCGGCCGCGCGGATCTGCGTGCAGGCCGGCATTCGCTGGTCCGACGTGCAGCGCGCGATCGACCCGCACGAGCTGGCCGTCAAGGTGATGCAGACCTACGCGAACTTCACCGTGGGCGGCACCTTGTCGGTCAACGCGCACGGCCGCTATATCGGGCATGGGCCGATGGTGACCTCGGTGCGTTCGATCGTGCTGGTGCTGGCCGACGGCCGCGTGGTGGAAGCCTCGCGCGAGACGCACGCCGAGCTGTTTCGCGCCGCGATCGGCGGTTACGGCGCGATCGGCGTCATCACCGAGGTCGAGCTCGATCTGGTGCCGAACACCCGCGTCGAACGACGCGTCGCGAAGATGCGCCTGCAGGACTACGCGGCCTGGTTCGATGCCGAGGTACGCTCGCGCGACGACGTTGTGTTCCACAACTTCGACCTCTACCCACCGCATTACAGCCGCGGCCTGGCCGTGAGCTGGATCGAGACGGAATTGCCGGCCAGTTCGCCGCGCCTGCGCGATGGGCAACGGCAACACGGCCTGAACCGCTACCTGCTCTGGGCGATCACCGAAACGCCGGCGGGCAGGCTGCGTCGCGAGTTCCTCTACGACCCGCTGATCCATGCACGCCCCGCCGTGCACTGGCGCAACTACGAGGCCGGCTACGACGTGGCCGAACTCGAGCCCGCCGATCGCGCGCGCAGCACCTACGTGCTGCAGGAATACTTCGTGCCGGTACGACAGCTCGAACGCTTCGCCGCCGCGATGGGCGAGGTGCTGCGCCGCCATCGCGTCAATGCGGTCAACGTCTCGATCCGCCACGCCCGCGCCGACGAGGAAACCCTGATGTCCTGGACGCGCGGCGAGACCTTCGCCTTCGTCCTCTACTACAAGCAGCGCACCGACCGGGCCGCCTGCGAGCACGTGGCGAACTGGACCCGCGAACTGATCGACGTCGCGCTGGAGGCCGGCGGCACCTACTACCTCCCCTACCAGCCGCACGCAACCGAGGCCCAGTTTCATCGCGCCTATCCGCGTGCGCGCATGCTGTTCGCGCTCAAGCGCGAACTCGACCCGCACTATCGCCTGCGCGGCGCCCTGTGGGACCGCTACTATGCAGCAGCATCGCGGGCCGTGGGCGAACGCGAGTCGCTGTTCCGCGCGGTGTACGGCGACGAAGCGGCGCGCACGCGTTTCCATGGCTTCCTGAGCAGGATCTTCGCGATCGTCCCGCCTGACGGCCTGCACGCGCTGATCGAGAGGAGCACCGCGGGCAGCACCGACGACGAAACCATCTATCGCGCCATCCAGGCCGGCTTGCCGGCCATCACGCCGCGCCTGGCGATGTTCACGCATGCCTTGCCCTCCCTGGCCCGCCAGAAAACCGTGATGGGGGAGCAGGCCGCGCGGCTCGTCGGAGCGCGCAAGCTGCGCGACTACGTGGAGATCGGCACCACCGGGCGCTACGCCGCCACGCTGCGCCGGCACCTGGCCTTGTCCGGCCGAACGACGCTGGTGAATGAGCTCGAGCCCACGTATTCGCCGGTCGATATCGTCGAGCGCGGCTCGATCCGCCAGCGCGCCGCCTTCGTGCCGCTCGACGGTTATGCGCCGATCGCCATGAAGCCGTCCAGCGCCGACCTGGTGTCCTGCTTCATCGGCCTGCATCACGCCGCGCCGGATCGCCTCGACGCCTTCCTCGCCTCGATCGTTAGCGTGCTGCGGCCCGGCGGCTTGTTCCTGCTGCGCGAGCATGACGTGCGCGACCCGGCGATGGACCGTTTCGTCTCGCTGGCGCATGCGGTGTTCAATGCCGGGCTCGGCGAAAGCTGGGAAACCAACGCGGCGGAAGCGCGTCACTTCCGGAGCGCGAAGGATTGGGTCGCGCGACTCGAAGCGGCGGGGCTTCGTGCGATCGGGCCGCGCCTGCGCCAGGACGGCGACCCGACCGACAATCTCCTGATGACCTTCGTGAAGCCGGAGGCGACGGCATGAGCGCCATCCTCGCCAGATCGATCCTCGCGCTGGCGCTGGCGGGCCCGCTGGTCGCCGCCGAGGCCGCTGCGGCCCCGTCGGCACCGGCTGCCGGCGTCGCCATCGCATCCGACAGCTTGGTACCTCCCGCGGATCGCCGCGGCGCCGAGCAGACCTTGCTGACCTACCCGGAATGGTTCCTGGTGCACAGCCCGGCCGAATATGCGCGCCTGGTGCAGACACGGCCGCCGCACGAATTTCCGTTCTTGCGCCATATCGGCCAGCTCTGGTCCGGATATGCCGAGGTCGGCTACGAGCAATGGCGGCTCGGTTATCCGCTCAATCCCGGCTATCACCTCATGATCGGCGTGATCGCGGGCAGCACCACGCTCGAATACGGCATACGCGCCGTCTACGGCAACACCATCGGACGCTTGAGCTGGGTGCTGGGCGGTAGCCGGCTGACGGAAGAGGATCGTTTCGATGCACTGGCCGCGCAGCAGTATGTCGACTTCATCCGCCAGCAGCCCTGGTACCTGTTCGATTTCGGCTCGCGCCTGGAGCAGCTCTGGACCGAGGTGCCGATGCACGGCCCCGGCACGATCCGGAAATGGGAGCGGCGCTTCGCACTGAGCTGCGAATACGGCATCAAGGCCGCCTACGGCAAGCTCATCAAGGTGGCGACGCATGCCGCCTACGACGCGCCGCGGATGAACACCGACGTGGTGGTGGAAAGCCTTCCCGCGGACTGGACGCCGCCGCCCGAAGTCAGCCTGCTCTCGCGCTTTCCGGATGGCCGGGCACTGCTCTCGCTGCCGCGCTACTACGACTTCCGCATCGCGGCCACGGCGTTGGCGAAGCAGGGCGTGCGGATCGTCGACGTGGCCGGCAACCGCTCGACCATCCTGGTTTCGGCCTGGGCACACGCGGGCGCGAGCATCGACGCCCACGGCGGCCGCGTACTGTTTACACAAGCGATCGAGACGCCGGCCGACACGCAGCGCGCCGTGATGCTGGTACCGGTCGGCGAATTGTCGAGCGTGCTCGCGCAGGCCGATTCGCACGGCCTGACCATCGAGCACGTCTACGACTACTGAGGCCTCGCCGCCATCAATACGAAGGCTTGATATTGAGCGCCGAGTTCTTCGCGAAGGTCGCGCTGGTCGACCACAGCCGCCACTTGCGCTCGATCTCGGAAGCCGAATCGGTAGACACGTTCGGGCGCGCCGGCCAGAAGGTCGGGTCGTACCAGCCCCAGTAGTTCGGCGCGGTGCCGTTGACGGCCTTGTAGGCCCATTGCGTCCAGCTCAGCCCGGCGTTGTTGTAGGCCGTGATGCAGTACTGCCAGACGCTCGGGTCGGTCGAGAAGGCATTGAACTCGCCGACATAACCCGGCACGTTCCAGGAAGCGTGATTGGCGAAGTCGCGCGCCTGGTTGTCGGCGCCGTTCTTGATCACCGAGGCGTTGCCGTTCGCCCCCCACTGGTACTCGTGCATCTCGTAGACCACGTTGGTCCAGCCGTATTGCGAGGGCGGCGGCAGCATGTCCCAGTTCCAGTTGCCCCAGGTGCCCTCGATGAAGATCATGTGATCGGGATCGATGCTGCGGATGCTGTTGTAGAAGCGCGAGTAGGCGCTCCACACGGCGTTGTTGTTCGGCGCGCCGGTCGGTTCGTTGATCAGGTCGTAGCCGGCCACGGTGGTATTGCCCTTGAAGTGATTCGCGATCTGCCACCACAGCCAGGCCGTATCCGACTGGAACTCGGTATTGCTCCAGAACGCATTGCGATTGCCCTGGCCGGTATCCACGTCGGTGCCCTGGCCGCCGATCACGCCGTGCATGTCGAAGATCACGTAGATGCCGTTGGCCGCCGCGTTGGCCACCAGCTGGTCGAGCTCGACGAAGGCATCGCTGCGCCAGCCCGGAATGGTCGGATTGTCGAGATCGAAGAACTGCCCCCACCACAAGGGCACGCGCACCACGTTGAAACCGGCGGCCTTGATATTGGCGAAATCCTGGGCCTGGATCCAGGTGTCCTGGTAGGCCTTCATCAGCGCGCGTTCCTCGGTCACGCCGTAGGCGGCGTCGAGCTGCTTCATCACGCTGTAGGTATCGGTCAGGCTGCCGGCATCCATCGGCGACATGTAGCCTTCCATCACGAACCAGCCGCCGAGATTGAAACCCTTCAACTGGACCGTCTTGCCGCTGGTATCGACGATCTGCCGTCCACTCGCGTGCAGCATCGACAAGGCCGCCTGCGCATCGGCGCCCGAGGCGGCGAACATGGCGAATGCGGCGGAGGCAAGGATGGCAGCTTGACGGAGACGTCCGATGGCGGACTTGCGGGGCGTTTTCATTCAGTATTCCTGTTCGAATGTCCGATGCCTGGCATCGGGCGCGTTGCAAACCAGGCCGCTTCGGCGAAGCGGCACGGGGGCTCGGCACAGCAAACTCATCGTCGCGACACGTGACGCGTTATTCACTTTTCTTGGGGTGTCGGCGATGACTCGGCAAAACGCGAGAGGCATTCGAATCAAATACCATTTCCCTGCTGCCCGCAATGCGGGAATGGTATGGTCCGCGGCCCGAATCGATATCAATAAGAATTCGGAATGAGGCGATCAAACACGGCGCGTCAGCATGTCGTCGAAAACCGGGACAAACGCGAGCGCGAACACCACCAGCGCGAGCGGCACGGTGGCGATGAAGCCGAGATGGCCGAAGCCGAGCGCGCCCACCACGCCGCCGGACAGGAAGGACAGGAACAAGGTGCCGAGCAGCACGATCTTCTGGCGATCGGCGCGCACGCGCTCTTCCGGATCGCCCCCGGCATTCCAGTACAGCAGCTTGCCGAGTTCGATGCCGATGTCGGTCACCAGGCCGGTGACATGCGTGGTGCGAATCTCGGCCTTGGAGATCTTGGTGATCATCGCGTTCTGCAGGCCCATCACGTAGCAGAGCAGGCAGACCGTGACCGGCACGAACAGCAGGCGATGGATTTCGAGGTTGGCGCCGAGCAGGCCGAACGCCAGCAGCAGCGATGCCTCGAGCAGCAGCGGGATCGCGTAGCGGCTGCGCAACTGCCGGCGGCGGCCCCAGTTGATCAGCATCGCCGAGCTGGCCGCGCCGGCCAGGAAGGACAGCAGCGAACCCAGGCCGGCGGCCACCAGATCCAGGTGGCCGAGCGCGAAGTTGTCGGCCAGCGAGGAGACGATGCCCGACATGTGCGAGGTGTATTGGCCCACCGCCAGGAAGCCGCCGGCATTGGCGGCCCCGGCGACGAAGGCGAGCGTGCGTCCCAGGCGGCGATTGGCGGCGTCGCTGCGTTGCGGCGTGGTGAAGCCGCGCAGGTAGTTGAGAGGCATCTGGCAGGCTCCCGGTGTGGATCACGCGTCAGCGGCCGGCTCGCGCTGGATGGCGAGCCCGCGACGCCCTGCATTGTATCGAGCCCGCGGCCGGTTACCTGGCAGCCGATGCCGGGTGCTTGCGCCCTGCCATGTACGCCAGGTAAGTCACCACCAGGTCGATCTCGCGATCGCTGAGCTGCGCCGCCGAGAAAGCCGGCATCGCACGGCCCGGCCAATCGCGCAGCGAAGCCGGGTTGCGGATATAGCGATGCAGGGCGGCCGGCTGGAAGTATTCGGTCGGGTTCATCGGCAGGTTGAGGTCGGGGCCCATGTTCGAGCTACCCGCGCCGTTCAGGCGATGGCAAGCCAGGCACTGCGTGATGAACAAGGTCTGGCCGGCGCGCACGGGATCGGTGGCCGGCAGCGCGGCATCGACCGCGAGCGCGGGCCAGCGCGCCGCCGGCGAGGGCTGCAGGGCCAGGTGCGTGACCTGGTAGGGCCACTGCTCGCTGCGCACCGAGGCGGCCTGCCTGCCGACCCAGACCAGGTAGAACGGCCCGGCGCCCACCGCTTTGCCCGGCAGCTTCGGCCAGGGCCGCGCCGGCTCCTCGATCGCCAGCCACGCCACGGCGCGCGACGGATCGCGGTTGAGCACCAGGTCCATCGGCAACTGCGCGGCGAAGCCATCGGCGGCGCGCGTCTCGAGTACCTCCCCGGCCGGCAGCGTCGCGCCCGCCAGCAGGTCGGCCAGCGGCACCGCGCGATAGCGCATCGGCTTGCCGTAGGAGACGTCGCGCGCCACCTCGATATCGGCCGCGTCGGCACGCGCCAGCAGCGCGGCGCGCGTGAAGGAGACGGTCTTGCCGGCGGTGGCGAGGTCGACGGCGGGTTCGGCGGCCAGCGCATGGCCGATCGCGCAGATCGCCCACAGCAGCGCGCACAGGCTTCGTTTCAGCATGATTCTCGGGTCGGTCGTATCGGTCGAAGCGGGGGCGCCTTCATGGCGCGCCCGGGCCGCGTGAATTATCGGCAAAGCGCGGCGGCATGTCGAACGACTTTCCGGGCGGGAAGCCCATGTCGTGGCCGCTCCCGGGCCGCGACGATTATCTTTTCGCCTTCCCGTCACTAACTGAACATATTTATTAATTCAACAATTACAGACATGCCGGATGTGAAAATCAAACTCACGCCCGACGCCGAACCGCGACGACATCGATTCGGCGCCGCCCGCATTTCACTTGTTGACGTTCTCGCAACTCTTGGGATCGTCGCCCCAACTCTTGCCGCCGCCGTTCTTGCATTGCTGCTTGGTGTATTGCTCCGGCGGCCCGTTCTTCGGCAGCTTGCCGTCGTCCGGGCAGTTGTGGTGGTAATAGCAGAATGCCTTTGCCGCTGCGTTCGCGGCATTGCCGCCAATCAGCAAGCCGCTGGCCAGCGCGATCAAGACGATTTTTCCGAGCTTCGACATCGTGGTCTCCCGAGCTAGAAAACGACGAAAGAACCGCCACGCGGTCATACCTGGATTCGAAATGGCGTCCGCAATGACAGAACCGGAATCAGATTATTCCCGGCCAACATGGCGGTCAACGCATTTCAATACGATTCCCCCGCCTGCCATTCCGGGATTTTAAAAACATCGGATGCTATTCATGGCGGGATATTGAAAAATCAATCTCATCGTTCTCGTTCGCATTATCGAATCGGCGCAGGTATTCCCGGCAAACCCGTGCGCCGCCCTGCCATCAAGCCGACATGCGGCCGCCACACACTGCCCGCTCCTTCCGCCTGTCGCCCGCGCGCGCCTCCCGCCATGCTCCCCCTGCTTCTCGCCGCCTTCTACGAAACCGCCCGCCAGGGCAGCGTGACCGCCGCGGCCAGGCGGCTCGACATGAGCCAGCCCACCATCACCTCGCGAATCCAGCAGCTCGAGCGCCATTACGGGGTCGAGCTGTTCCATCGGCGCGGCAACCGGCTCGACCTCAGCGACGCGGGCGCCTCGCTGATGCCGCTGGTCGGCCAGATGATGCAGATCGAGAACGACATCGACTTCGCGCTGCGCAACGAGCGCGAGCTGCGCACCGGCAACCTGCGCGTCGGCACCACCGGCCCGTTCTACATCCTGCCCGCGATCGCGGCGTTCCGGCGCCAGTATCCGGCCGTGAAGATCAGCATCGAGATCGGCAACTCGCAGCAGGTGCTCGACGCGCTGGTGGATTTTCGCGTCGATATCGCCGTCTCCTCGCAGCGCGACGACGATCCGCGTTTCGTGCGGCACACCATCGCCAACGATCCGCTGGTGGTGGTGGTGCACCCGTCCCACCCGTTCGCCACGCGCGAGGCCATCCCGCTCGCGGCGCTGGCCGGCGAGGCGCTGCTGCTGCGCGAACCGGGCTCGCGCACGCGCTCGATGATGGAAGACGTGTTGCGGCTGGCCGGTATCGAACTGCCCGCCAGCGTGATCGAGCTGGGCAGCCGCGAGGCGGTGCGCGAGGCGGTGCGGCACGACATGGGCTGCACCCTGATGCCGCGCGGCGAGGTGGGCAGCGATCCGGAGCTGTGCGCGATCCCGCTGGTCGACGAGATGCCGCCGATGCACGAGTACCTCTACTACCTCGACGCGCGCGGCGGCACGCGGCTGATCTCGGCCTTCATGGCCAATGTCGAGCCGCGCGCCGGCTCGCGCATCGAAGAGCGCGAGCCCGCGCCCGCCGCCCGGCTCAGCCGAGCACGCCCATTGCCGGATCGCTGATGCCGTCGCGGCCGGTCTCGACGCGGCCGGCGAAGCGCCGCGACAGGCCATTCTCGGCGCTCAGCGTGAAGTCGTACCAACTGCTCGACGCATCCAGCGTCCAGTACGGCTCGACCTGCATGCCGGCCGGCACCGCGTAGCTCCACGGGCCGTCGCTGCGATAGGCGTTCGAGCTCACCGTCATCTGGCTGGCCGCCTTGCCGACGTTCATGATGGTGAGGTAGACCGCGTTGTTGGTCGGGTCGTAGCAGACGCGCACCTCGGGAGCCGGGCCGTTGGCGGCAGCGCTCACGTTGCCCTTGAACTCGCGCAGGAAGCCGTTCGGCCCGAGCACCCAGAGGTCGTAGTTGCCCGCGTCGTCGGCCACCGCGTTCCAGGAATCCGACAACTGCTTGCCGGCCTCCACCGTATAACGACGCGGCACGCGATCCAGGTGCAGCTTGTCGTAGACATGGAACACCGCGCCGGCCGAGCCGGTATTGCTGAACGACAGCCACAGCTTGCCGCCCGCCACGTCGGCGTTGGCGCTGGTGTGCAGCTCGTAGGGCAGCGCACGCGAGCCGCGCGTGCCCGATTGTTGCGTGGGCATCGTCTGCGCGCTGACCGACGGCACCGGCACCGCGCCCGCGTGGCTCTGCTGGGTCGACTGCGCGTCCGCGGCGGCCTTGGTGGGCGCCGAGCGCGCGCTGGTCGCGGCCGCGTTCGGATTGCGGAAATTGAAGGCCGAGGTCAGGTCGCCGAACACCGTGCGGCGCCACGGGCTGATGTTCGGCTCCTGGATGCCGAAGCGCTGCTCGAGGAAGCGCAGCACCGAAGTGTGGTCGAACACCTGCGAGTTGACCCAGCCGCCCGCGCTCCACGGCGACACCACGAACATCGGCACGCGCGGCCCCGCGCCATACGACAGGCCATCGGGCTTGAGCGGCGAGGAATCGCCGGTCGGGTTCGGCACCGTGAAGTATTCGTACTGCGTGGTGACGGTGGAGTTGCCCGCGTAGCTGCCGTCGGCATTGCGCGTGGGCGCGTTCGGCGGCGGCATGTGGTCGAAGAAGCAGTCGTTCTCGTCGTAGTTCACGAGCAGCACCGTCTTGCTCCAGACATCCGGGTTCGCGGTCAGCGTATCGAGCAGCAGTTGCAGGTAGTAGGCGCCCTGCCCCGGCGTCGACACGCCCGGGTGCTCGCAATAGGCTTGCGGCGACACGATCCAGCTCACCTGCGGCATGCGGTTGGCCGCGATGTCGTCGGCCAGCGCCTGCAGGAAGCCGCCGTCGGGCATGGTGTTGCCGATCCCCTTGTAGAGCGGCGAGAGCGCTTCCATGGCCGGCGTGTAGGGCGCGTCCGGCGAACCCGCCAGGGTCTCGTTGACCTTGCGGAAGGTGGCGAAGCCGGCCAGCGGGTTGTCGGTGTAGTTGTCGGGCTGGTTCTGGTAGACCTTCCAGCTCACGCCGGCCGCCTGCAGGCGCTCTGGATAGGTGGTCCACGACAGGCCCGTGGCCGACGGGCCGAAATCGTCCCAGCCGTTGTTGTTGACCACCGCCGTGTTCGAGCCGGTCGGGCCGTTGGTGCCGGTCCACTGGAAGATGCGGTTCGAGTTGGTGCCGCCGTGCAGCGAGCAGTGATAGGCGTCGCAGATCGTGAAGGCGTTGGCCAGCGCGAAGTGGAACGGCAGGTCGCCCTGCTGCAGGTAGCCCATCGAGGCATCGCCCTTGGAGGCGGGCCAGGCGGTCATGCGCCCGCCGTCCCAGGCGGAATGCGCGTCGGACCACGAATGCGCGCCGCCCACCAGCAGCGCGTTGCCCTTGGTGCTGTCGAGGTAGAACGGCAGCACCGGGCGCACGCCGTCGCTCTGCTGCCAGACCGTGGCGCCGCCCGGCTGCGGGATCGTGAAACGATCGCCGAAGCCGCGCACGCCGGCCATGCTGCCGAAGTAATGGTCGAAGGAACGGTTTTCCTGCATGAAGATCACGACGTGCTGGACGTCGTTGATCGTGCCGGTCTGGTTGTTGGCCGGAATCGCCAGCGCGCGGCGGATCGCCGGCGGGAACATCGAGAAGGCCGTGCCGGCGGCGGCGGCACGGAGGAAGGAGCGGCGGTCGATGAGGGTCATGATCGGATCAGGGTTCGTCGCGGGAAGGCGCGCGTCACGGCGCGCAGCGCAGCTGGGCATTCAGCGAGGGCGACGGCAGCGCGGTCGTCCCCGAGGCCGGGCACGGCCCGGCGCCCGGCATCACCACGATCGGCACCGGCGCGCTGGCGCCGCCGGAGC
>NZ_VWWC01000090.1:0-29833 GCF_011753175.1 Burkholderia sp. Cy-637
TGGCCGCCGCGCGACGAGCCGCCCGCCCAGGGGCCCGAGGAAGCGGCGCTGGCCGCCGACTCGATCGAGATCGCGGCCGGCGATTTCCGCTTCTCGGCGCGCGACGTCGCGTTCCGGCGCGGCGCGGTGACCGCCATCGTCGGGCCCAACGGCGCCGGCAAGAGCACCCTGCTGGAGGCGCTGCTGGGCTTTCGGCGCGGCGGCCGGCAGATGCGGGTGCTGGGCGCGCCGGCACGCCGCTTCATGGGCGATACGGCCGCGCTGCGCCGGCTCGGCGCGCAACTGCAGAAGGTCGACTATCCCGATCACATGCGGGTCGGCGAGATCGTCGCCCTGCATCGCGCGATGTACCGGCGCGTGGACGAGACGGTGAGCGCCGCGCTCGGCATCCCCGAGCTGCTCGCCAAGCCCTGCCGCGCGCTCTCCAAGGGACAGCGCCAGCGCGTCGACCTGCATGTGGCGCTCGCCCACCGGCCCGAGCTGGTGGTGCTCGACGAGCCCTTCACCGGGCTGGATCGCCGCTACACGGGCGAGGTGATCGAGCTGCTGCGCGCACCGGCCGGCAACGGCGCACCCGCCAGCGTGGTGATGATCTGCCATTCGGCGGAGGAACTCGCGATCGTCGACGACCTGGTCTGGGTGCGCGACGGCGGGATCCGCTACCAGGGCACGCAGGCCGCGCTGAAGGCCTCCCTGGTGGGCGAGGCGCGCGCGGTCCTGCATTGCGGCAACCGCCTAGAGAGCGAGCAGTTGCAGGCACGGCTCGCGAGCCTGCCGGGGGTGGTCGACCAGCGCGCGCGCGGCGAGCTGGCGATCGAGGTGTTCGGCGACGCCTCGCTGCATCCCGCCGTGCACGCGCTGGTCGGCGAGCAGCGCATCCAGCATCTCGAACTCGCGCCCAGCACGGCGGCCGACCTGCTGCGCGTCTGCACGGAGGGCCCGCGCGATGACTAAGGTATTCGCCATGCTGGTGCGCAACGAGCTGCTCGGCTTCTTCCGCAGCCGCGCCTCGCTGTTCTGGACCCTGGTGTTCCCGGTGTTCCTGCTCAGCGTGATGCTGTTCGCGTTCGGCGGCTCCGGCTCGCTCGGCGCCGTCGACGTGGTGTTCCTCGCGCCGGGCGGCGCCACGCCCTATCGCGCCGCCTGCCAGGCCGCCGTCACCGAGAGCCTGTCGCGCAGCGATACGGTGCGCGCGAGCTTCGGCTCGCCCGGCGCCGCGCCCGCCGATCGCCTGGCCGTGACGCTCGGCGCCACGCCGCAGCAGGGCGCCACGGTGCGCTACGACTTCAACGGCTCGCTGGGCGTGCGCGCCGCCTCGCGCATCGTCGAGATCGCGCTGGCGCGCTGCGCGGCGACGCGGCTCGGGCTGCCGGCCATCGCCCCGGTGCACTTCGAGAACAGCGCGCCGGCGCGCCGGCCGTTCGACTACGGCAGCTTCTTCGCCACCGGCATCCTGGTGATGTCCTTCATGGCGATCGGGCTCAACTCGACCGCCACCGCGATCGCCGCGCTGCGCGAGCGCAACACCTTCAAGCTCTATGTGTGCTTCCCGGTCTCGCGCGGGATGTTCGTGGCGGCGCTGATCGTCGCGCGGATGGCGATGATGGCGCTCTCGGCGCTGGTGCTGCTGGCGGTGGCGCGCTTCGCGTTCGGCATCGCGCTGCCGATCGTGACCCCGGCCGGGCTGCGCGCGCTGCCGATCGTGCTGCTCGGCGCGGCCATGGTGCTCAGTTTCGGGGTGCTGCTGGCGAGCCGCGCGAAATCGCTGGCCGCCGCCGAGCTGGCCTGCAACGTCACCTACTACCCGCTGCTGTTCTTCAGCGACCTGACGATCCCGATGCACGACGCGCCGCACTGGATCAAGGCCTCGCTGGCCTTCCTGCCGACCAACCAGTTCGCCGTGGCGCTGCGCGGCGTGCTGATCGACGGCGCGTCCTACGGCCCGTTCCTGCCCCAGCTGGCGGGCATGGCGCTGGCCACCCTGCTGTTCCTCGGCGTGGCCGCGCGCACCTTCCGCTGGCACGACGCATGAACGCGAGCGCGCCGAGCCCCGCGCCGGCGCGCCCGCTCGCGGGCCGGCGCCGGCCCTGTCCGTTTCACCGCAGTCATCCGATGGAGAATGCCTCATGACGTCCCGCACCAACCCCCTCGTCGATTACCTGATGCACGCGAGCAACTTCCTGCCCGCCATCGTGTTCCTGTTCTACGGCCGTTTCGGGCCCGGCACGGCCGACCAGCGCTGGACCACCGCCTTCGTGATCGGCGGCGTGCTGGCCGTGTTCCACGGCGCCTGGCTGCTGCGCCGCGCCCAGCGCAACAGCATCGCGATCGGCGTCGATCTCTACCTGCTGATCGGCGGCGCGCTGGCCCTCGCCTCGCCGCGCGGCAGCGAGCTGTGGGGCGAACAACTGGGGCCGGCCGCGATGCTGGTCTGCGTGCTGGTGGTGGGCATCGTCCATACCGCCTGGTCGGCGGGCGGCTTCGTCGACATCGCCCCGGCCGATCGCGCGCGCGTGCGCTCCCTGTCGCTGGTGATGCTGGCCGTCACGGTGGTGGCGCTGGCGGTTTCGGTCGCCATGCGCCACAGCCCGCTGTGGGGCGGCGTGGTACCGCTGGTGGCGCTGGTGGTGGTGCGCGGCCGGCTGCGCCGCCAGCTCGCGCAGGCGAGCTGAGCATGGACGCGCCCGTCGCCGATCGGCGTATCCAGGCCGGCGCGCTCGCCGCGGCGCTGGCGGACGGCAGCGGCCAGGGCTGGCTCGACGGCGAGGCCGGCGCGCCCTACCTGGCCGACCTGTCGCATCACGCCGGCCGGGCGCTCGGCATCGCGCGCCCGGCCTCGACCGAACAGGCCCGCGCCCTGGTGCGGGCGGCCGTCGCGCAAGGCGTGGTGCTGATCCCGCAGGGCGAGCGCAGCGGGCTGGTGGGCGCGGCCGTGCCCGATCGCAGCGGCGCGCAATGCGTGGTCGCCCTCGACCGCCTGCGCCGGATCCGCTCGCTCGACCCGGTCAACCGCAGCATCACCGTCGAGGCCGGCGCGCGGCTCTCCGAGATCAATCGCGCCGCGCACGAGCACGGGCTCACGCTGCCGATCGACCTCGGCAGCGACCCGTCGGCCGGCGGCCTGGTGGGCGCGAACGCCGGCGGCAGCCGCCTGATCAAGTACGGCGACGTGCGCCGCAACGTGCTCGGCATCGAGGCCGTGCTGGCCGACGCGCAGGCCAGCGTGGTGGATACGCTCGCTCCGCTGCGCAAGCGCAATGCCGGCTTCGACCCGACCGGGCTGTTCGTCGGCGCGGGCGGCGCGAACGGGCTGATCACGGCGGTCTCGTTCGCGCTCGCGCCGCTCGAGCGCTCGTCCTACGCCGGCTTCGTCGCGTTCGCCTCCTACCAGGCGGCCACGCGGGCGCTGCTGGCCTTCGAACAGGCCTTCGGCGAACTGCTCTCGGCCTTCGAGTTCATGTCGGCCGGCGCGGTGGCGCGCGTGACCGAGGCCTTCCCGCAGATCGGCGCGCCGCTGCCGGCCGAGGGCGCCGCCTGCTTCGCGCTGTTCGAGGTGGCCAGCGCGATGCCGGGGCTCGACGCGCTGCTCGAGACGCGCGCGCTGGACACGCTCGAGGCGCTGAGCCGCGACGGCATCGCGCTCGACGCGGCCTGCGCGGCCAGCGAGCGCTTCTGGAAGCTGCGCGACGCGCTGCCGCTGGCGGTGGCCGCCGACGGCCTGCCGCTGTCGTTCGACGTCTCGTTCGCGCGCGGCGAGCTCGCGCCCTTCGTGGACGAGGCGATGGGCTGGCTGGCCGAAGCCCATCCCGACCTGCATGCCTATGCCTTCGGCCATTTCGGCGACGGCGGCTGCCATTTGGTGGTGACCATTCCTTCGGCGCAGAGCGCGCGCTACGGGCCGATGCAGCAGATCGCCCTGCGCGGCGCGCTGTACGAACGCGTCGCGCGCCTGGGCGGCTGCTTCAGCGCCGAACACGGCGTGGGCCCGGTCAATCTCGCCTGGTATCGCAAGCACGTGCCGGCCCCGCTGCAAGCGCTGGCCGGCACCGTCCAGCGCGCCCTCGACCCGCTCCGGCTGCTCGGACGGGTGCGCTACTGAGCGCGAGCCGCTCCTCTCATCGACAGGACATCCGCCCGATGCACAGCCTTCCGAATTCGATGCATGCCGATAGCGGCGCCGCCGCGCGCCCCTACCTGAACCCCCGCGACGGCAGCCCGCCGCTCGCGCTGCCCGACGCGGGCGTGCTGGTCAGCGTGCGCGGCACCACCTACCTGGTCGAGCTGCCCGCGCGCGAGCACGGCGAACCCTCGCTATGGCGCAGGCTGGCCGGCTGGCGCGAGACGGCGCCCCGGTAGGCGAGCGCCGGCCCGCTCAGGCACCGCGCCCGCGCCAGGCGACGAAGGCCACGCCGGCGATCGCCATCAGCCCGCCGACGATGGTCGCCAGCCCCGGCCGCTCGCCCGTCATGAAGATCGACAAGCCCATCGCCGCGGCCGGCACCAGGTAGAGGAAGTGGGTGGCGCGCGCCGGTCCGAAATGGCTCAGCGCGAAAGTCCAGCTCGCGTAACCGAGCGCGGCCGGGAAGATGCCCAGCACCAGCACCGCCGGCAGGGCCGCGTGCAGCGCGCCGGGCGCCGCCAGCGAGCGCAGCGCGCCCGGCAGCCAGGGCAGCAGCAGCACCGCGCCGGCCAGCAGCGTGTAGGCCGTGCAGGCGAGCGGGCCATACACGGGAATCAGGCGGCGCTGCAGCACGAAGTAGACGGCCGAGCCGGCGGCGGCCAGCAGGATCAGCGTGGTGCCGCTGCCCAGCGCCAGGCCGCCGGGCTGGCCGCTCGCGATCAGGCCGATGCCGGCGAAGCTGAACAGCGAGCCGGCCCAGCCCCAGCGATTGAGTTTCTCGCGCAGGAACAGCGTCGAGAGGATCGCGGTGACGATCGGCGAGGTGCTCATGATGAAGGCGGCCGCGCCGGGCGCGACGCTCAGCTCGGCGGTGTTCAGCAAGGCGTTGTAGCCGGCGATGCCAAGCAGCCCCGACAGCGCGAAGGCCATCGCATCGCGCGCGGTCGGCCGGCGCGGGCGGCGCCAGGCCAGCCAGCCGAGCACCAGCACCGCGGCGGTCGCGAAACGCGCCGCCGCCAGTTGCATCGGCGAGAGTTCGTGCAGGCCGATGCGGATGAACGGAAACGCGGCCGCCCACGAGAGCACCGTGAAGGCGACCGCGCCGGCCGCGCGCGCCGTGCCTCGCGGCCCGGCGGACCGGGCCTGTGATTGCGTCTGGATGGTGCTCATGCTGGCTCGCTCCCCACGAAAGGCATCCTGCTTCGATGAGGGGCGATTGTGTGCCGGGGTCGATGCGCGGGTAAGCCGGGAAGCCGGCGATTCAGAATCCGCGAAGCGCGGACAATCGACGGCCCGGCAGGTTCAGAAGCGGAACAGCTCGCGCGCGGAATCGACCTGGATGGCGCGCCGCTGCGCCTCGTCGGGCACCCACTGCCGCAAGGCGCGCGCGGCCGACGGATAGTCGACCAGGTGGCGATGCTCCGTGTGCGGCCAGTCGCTGCCCCAGACCAGCCGCTGCGGGCTGAAGGCGGCCAGCAGGTGGGCGGCCAGTACCGTGCCCGCTGCCGCGCCGTCGCCGGCCGCCGCGCCGGCATTCGCGCGCGTCTGCGTCTCCACGCTGCGATAGGCCGCCGAGAGCTTGACCCAGACACGGCCGCTGTCGGCGCGCCGGAGCAGCGCGCGGAAACCCGGGTCGCGCGCGCCGGCGGCCGGATCGGGCCGGCCGAAATGATCGACCACCACGGTGCAGCGCTGCGCCAGCAGCGCATCGAGCAGCACCGGCAGGTCGGCCGCGCCGCGATGGATCTCGATGTGCCAGCCCAGCGCGTTCAGCCTCGCGAGGAAACGCGGCCACGGCCCCTGCTCCAGGTCGGGCAGCGGCAGCCCGATCAGGTTCAGCCGCGCGCCGACGATGCCGCTGGCCGCGAGCGCCGCCAGTTGCGCCTCGTCGATCGCGGGATCGACCACGGCCACGCCGCGAAAACGTTGCGGATAACGACCCGCGACGGCGGCCAGCCAGCCGTTGTCGGTGCCGAGGAAGCTCGGCTGCACCAGCACGCCCTGCGAAAGCCCATGCGCCGACAGATGCGCCACATAGGCATCGAGCGTCGCGTCGTAGTCGGGCGCGTGGCGCCTCTGCGCGGCCAGCGGCAGGCCGCGCACGAACAGGTGGGCATGGCTGTCGATGCCGGCCACGGCGGGCGCGGCGGCCGCCAGCCAGGCCGCGCCGGCGGCGCTCAGGCCCGACTCGGCATGCATCGCGCGATCGTCAAGCGTGGTGCTCATGATGGAAAGGACGGGAGACATCGGGGAAGAAGGAAGAGCCGGCGGCACGCTTCGACCATGGCGCTCAGCCGCGCGACGCGCTCGGCGCGCGGCCGTCGTCGGCGCGGCCTGGCTGGTTCGCGGCGAGCGGCGCCGCGATCCGGCGGCCGCGCGTCTCGGGCAGCATCAGCGCGGCGATCACCACCAGCCCGTAGGCGATGCCGGCGTCGATGCCGAGCGCCGTGCCCAGCGACATCGAGCTGCTCATATGGCCGATCAGCACCGGGAAGCCGGCCGAGACGATGCGCCCGAAGTTGTAGCAGAAGCCCACGCCGGTGCCGCGCACGCCTTGCGGGTAGAGTTCGTTGAACAGCGCGCCGAGGGTGGCTGGGATGCCGGCCGAGACCAGCCCGAGCGGGAAGCTCAGCACCAGCATGGTGGTGTCGCCGATCGGCAGGAAGGTGTAGAGGTTGACCATCACCGCGCAGCCGATCGCGAACACGATCACGGTCCAGCGCCGGCCGATGCGGTCCTGCAGCCAGGCGCTGACGAAGCAGCCGACGATGAAGGCGACGATCACCACGGCCAGGTAGCCGCCGGTGCCGAGCACCGACAGGTGGCGCTCGGTCTTCAGGTAGGTGGGCAGCCAGGTGGTGATCGCGTAGTAGCCGCCGTGCGCGCCCAGGCCGATCAGGCCGCCGACCGCCGTGGTGCGCAGCACCGAGGGCGCGAAGATGCCGGCCGCCATCGCCAGCACGCCCTGGCGCTCGCCGTTCGCGTCGACCGGCAGCGGCTCGCGCGGCGGCTCCACCACGTTGCGGCGCAGGTAGAGCACCAGCAGCGCCGGCAGCAGGCCGACCGCGAACAGCAGGCGCCAGGCCCAATCCTGCGGCACCAGCGAGAAGATCGCCGTGTAGACCAGCACCGCGCCGCCCCAGCCGAAGCCCCAGGCGCTCTGCACGATACCCATCGCCTTGCCGCGATGCTTCGCGTTGATGGTCTCGCTGAGCAGCACCGCGCCGGCGGTCCATTCGCCGCCGAAGCCGATGCCCTGCAGTGCCTTCAGCGCCAGCAACTGCTCGAAGTTCTGCGCGAAGGCGCTCAGGAAGGTGAACAGCGAGAACCAGATCACGGTGATCTGCAGCGCGCGCACGCGGCCGACGCGATCCGACAACACGCCGGCCAGCAGCCCGCCCAGCGCGCCCGCCACCAGCGTGGCGCCGCCGATCAGCCCGGCCTGCGCCTTGGAGATGCCCCAGACCGTCAGCAAGGTGGGGATCACCAGCGAGAAGATCTGCGTGTCGGCGGCGTCGATCGCCCAGCCCGCGAAGCAGCCCCACAGGGTTCGTTTCTCGATGGGGGTGATGTCCCGGTACCAGCGCATGATCGTCTCCTCTTGCGCGCAGCCTGGCGCGCGGCGCGCCGGCTGATGCGCCGGCGGCAATTGATTGATAGCACGCATTCTGGCGGGATGCGCCTGGCTCGCATACTATGGAAACGTTGATCTTTCATTGCATCGCGTTATGGAATCCGCTCGCATCCTCAAGTATTTCCTGGCCGTGGCCGACGCCGGCAGCGTGACCGGCGCGGCCGAGCGGCTGGGCCTGGCGCAGCCGGCGCTGAGCCAGGCCATCACGCGGCTCGAGCGCGAACTCGGCGTCAAGCTGTTCTCGCGCACGCGGCGCGGCGCGGCGCTGACCGCCGCCGGCGAGGCGATCGTCGACGACATCCGCCTGAGCGTGGCGCGCATCGAGGCCGCCGAGGCGCGCGCACGCGATATCGGCGCGCAACGCGGCGGGCGGCTGGCGATCGGCTTCGTCTCGGCGGCGCTGTTCGAGGTGCTGCCGCGCGCGATCGCGGCGCTGCGCGCCGAGGTGCCGAACGTGGAGCTGGCGCTGCGCGAGATGAGCAATGCCGAGCAGGCCGCCGCGCTGGAATCGGGCGAGATCGACATCGGCCTGCTGCATACGCCGGTGGTGGTGCGCGGGCGCATGCACGAGAAGCTGATCGCGCGCGAGCGGCTGCACGCGGTGGTGCACGAGACGCACGCGCTCGGCGCCGACGGCCGGCTCGCGCTGGCCGACCTGGCGCGCATCGGCCTGGTGTGGTTCCCGCAAGGGCAATTGCCGGTGGTGCGCGCCGGCATCCTCAGCGCGTTCCGCAAGGCCGGCTGCGAGGCCAATATCGTGCAGGACGCGAACCGCTCGCTGACGGTGCTCGCCTGCGTCGCGGCCGGTTGCGGCGCCTCGCTGCTGCCGGCTTCGGTGCAGGCGCTGCGCTTCTCGGGCGTGCGCGTCTGCGAGGTGCGCGACGGTGATGCGCTGCCCTTCTTCGAGCTGAGCGCGGTGTGGCCGAACCGTTCGCGGCCGACGCTGGCCGATCGCTTCGCGGCGCTGCTCGATCGCGATGCCGGCAAACCGGCCGCGGGCGGCAAGGCGCAGCCTGCGCGGCGCCGTGCAGGTTGATGTCGATGTCGATGTCGATGTCGATGTCGATGTCGTGCAGTGCCGATGCGACATCGGCTGAAACAAGAAACAGACAACCAGGAGATCAGGTCATGCCATGTCCTTCCCCGCGCGCCCTCGCCCTGCTCGCCGCCGCGCTGCTCGCGGCGCCGGCCGCGCACGCCATCGACTGCCGCAAGGCGGCCAGCCCGATCGAGCGGACGATCTGCGCGGACCGGCGGCTGCAGGCTGCCGACGCGGCGATGGGCGCCGCCTACGCGGTCACGCTGAAGGCCGCCGGCGACAAAGGGATCCGCGCGATGCTGGTGGCCGGCCAGCGGCGCTGGCTGCTGCGCCGCGATGCGCAGCTCGGCCATCTCGATGCCGTCGACGACGGCCAGGGCCCGCCCGACGAAGCCACGCGGCGCGAGATCGTGCTGAAGGCGATCCGGGACCGCACGCGCGTGCTCTCGCAGGCCGGCATGCACAACCCCTATCAGCGGCGCCTGGTCGAGGTCGCGCTGGCGCAACGCGCCTTCGAGGCACGCTACACGGGCGGCCCGTTCGCCGGCTACCAGACATCCTGCGATTTCCTCCCGCAAGCAGGCAGCTATAGCTACGGCTGCTTCGGCACGCAGCGTTTCCAGCATCACGACCGGGTCTGCTCGGTCAACCAGGATTGGGCCAGCGGCAGCGTTTCCGAACGGCGCGAGGTCGGGCGCGTGGTCAACGGCAGGCTGACGGCCGTGGCGAGTTGCTCGATCGGCGGCGGCGAAGCCGGGCAGGCCTGTCCGGACGACGATGCCAAGGGCAAGGAGGCGCGCTGGCCGGCGCAACTCGACGCCGAGGCGACCCGCAACGAAGCGCCGCCGGTGCCTGCGGCGCCCCTGCTCGATGCCGATGTCGGGGAGATCGACGAGGGGTGGCTGGCGGCATGCCTGGGGGATGCTGCGTATCCGCCGCGTTGAGGGCGGCTGCCCAGGCTTCACCTGCCCTCCTTCCTCACTTGAAGATTCGAATGAAAAAAGACTGCATCCTGGTACTCGATATCGACGGCACGCTGACCGACTCCGTGTCGCTTCATCAACAAGCCCTGCTGATGGCCATGCAGGCATTACGCCTGCCGCGACTCAACACCGACTGGGGCAGCTATCCGCAGCACACGGACAGCGGCATTCTCGAGCATGCGCTGGCCGAAAACGGCGAGGCGGCCTGCACCCCGGCACGGCGCGCCGAATTCGAGCGCGATCTCGATACGCACTTCGCTGCCTTGCTCGCCACCCATGGACTTCGCGAAATCGCCGGCGCGCGGGCCTTGACGGAGGCGGCCGCCGCCTCGCGCTGGGGCGTGGTATTCGCCACCGGCGCCATCCGCTCGGTCAGCCGCGGCAAGCTGCGCTCGGCCGGCATCGCGTTCACCGAGGAGCTTCTGATCACCTCGAGCGAGTACGCCTCGCGGCAGGAACTGGTCGCCGCGGCGGTGTCTCGCGCAAGGCAGGTCCACGACGTTCCAGCGCCGCTCGCCGTCACCTCGGTCGGCGACGGCGTCTGGGATCTGCGCGTGGCCAATGCGCTGGGGCTGCACTTCGTCGGCGTGGGCGGCCAGGACAGCGCGGCCGGCATGCGGCTGCGTGCCCTGGGCGCCACGGTGCTGGACGACCTGCGCGGCTTGATTCCGGCGCTGGATTCGATCGACCTGGCGGCGGCGGCCGCGTCGGCGGAATAAAACAGACGAAAGCCGTGTTGTCTCGTGACGGCCCCGGCCTTCGTCCGGGCGCCGAAGCTCCCCGAACCGTCACGAGTAGAGGTCATCCATGCATCGTCGTTCCCTGGTTTCCCTGTGTTGCAGCGCCGCCGTCGCGCTGCTGACGTCAAGCCTCGCCCCGCTCGCCGCGCATGCGGCCGGCGGCGCGACGTCCGACGCCGACCGCGCCTTCGTCGCGATGGTCTCGCAAGGCGGCATGTTCGAGGTCGAGGCCGGCAAGGTCGCGGCCCGGCAAGGCGCGCGGCAGGACATCGTCGATCTCGGCAGCACCGAGGCGCACGACCACCAACTGGTGGGCGCCAAGCTGCTGGCCGCCGCGAGCGCGGCCGGCATCGAGGTCGATACGCAACTGAACGCGGCCTTCACGCAGCGCCTCGACAAGCTGCGCGGCCTGTCGGGCCCCGCCTTCGACGATGCCTTCATCGCCGAGATGAAGACCATTCACGCGGCCGACGGCGCGGCCTTCGCCAAGGAGGCGCGCGACGGCGGCGATCCCGGCCTGCGCGCCTTCGCGGCAGAAACGGTGCGGATCGTGAAGCGCCACCAGGGCGCCCTGCACGCGCTGCCGCCGGAAAACGGCTGATTCCCCGCGCGCGTCGCGGCCCTCGCCCCGCCAGCGGTAACGCGCCGCAAGAATCGGGAAACATGCCGTTTCGAGAAGGCCGACGATCCTTTCGCTTTCCGAACGATTGGCCTTCGCGAACGACGCGCGCCGGCTCCCGCTCGCCCATGCAGCGAGCCGAAATGCGGCGCGCGCCGCTCATCCATCCGCCGGCTCGCGCGGCTTCCGCGCGAGCGCCCCACCCCTTGCACGACGAGCCCGGCGCAAGCAATCGATGCCGGCGCCGCGCCCTCCTCCCTCTGCCTCGATCCCGTCAGCAGCCGGAAAGAAACATGCAGTAAACGGCAGGTAACCCGTCGACTCACGCGCAACGCGATACTCGCTTCCGTTTTCCCACCGGATCGCGACGATGGCACCGCCCCAGGCTTCCTATTCGATCGATGCGCTGCACGGCTTCGAGCTGACCGAAGACGGGCAGTACCTGATGCTCAACAGCAACCAGCCCGATCGCATCGCCCTGCACTGCTCGGTGATGCATGAACTGCTGGCGGCGCTGTCGAACGCGATCGGCTCGTCCGAGCGCATCCGCCACAAGCAGCGCGGCGTCAAGTTCGTGATGCCCTGCGAGGCCTGGACGGTGGGACGCGATGCCGGTGGCGCGCCGGACCTGATCCTGTCGTTCCGCCTGCCCGGCGGCGCCGAGCTGTCGTTCCAGGTCGGCCGCGCGCTGGCCGGCCAGATGGCCGACGTGCTGGCGCTGGCGAGCGGCCCCGCCGCGGCGCTGCCGCGCGCGGCCGGCTCGCTGCAATAAACCCGCGTCCTCGACAAGCCCGCGTCCTCGGTCGCGAACCCGCTATTCCCGGCTCCTCCGCCTCTTCCTCATCCGCATGAATGCACGCTCCCTGTCGTCACGCCGCCTGCGCTACCTGACGTTCGCCGGCCTTGGCGTGACGTCCGTCACCGCCTGCGCGGCCGATCCGTTCACCATCTCCGACATCCGGATCGAGGGCCTGCAACGCATCGAGCCCGGCTCGGTGTTCGCCTACCTGCCGATGAAGCAGGGCGACACCTACAACGACGACCTGGCCTCCGAAGCGATCCGCAAGCTCTACGCGACGGGCTTCTTCAACGACGTGAAAGTGGCCACCGAGGGCACGGTGGTGATCGTGCAGGTGCAGGAGCGCCCGGCGATCTCGTCGATCGACTTCAGCGGCATCAAGGAATTCGACAAGGACAACCTGACCAAGGCACTGACCTCGGTGGGCCTGGCGCGCGGCCGCTACTACGACAAGTCGCTGGTGGACAAGGCCGAGCAGGAGCTCAAGCGCCAGTACCTCACGCGCGGCTACTACGCGGCCGAGGTCACCACCAACATCACGCCGGTGGACGCGAACCGCGTGTCGATCCTGTTCTCGGTGGCCGAAGGCCCGAGCGCGAAGATCCGCCAGGTCAACTTCATCGGCAACCACACCTTCAAGACCAGCACCCTGCTCGACGAGATGCAGCTGTCGACGCCGAACTGGTTCTCCTGGTACACCAAGAACGACCTGTACTCGAAGGAGAAGCTCACGGGCGACCTGGAGAACGTGCGCTCGTACTACCTCGACCGAGGCTACCTCGAGTTCAATTTCGACTCGACCCAAGTGTCGATCTCGCCCGACAAGAAGGACATGTACCTGACCATCACGGTGCATGAGGGCCAGCCCTACACGATCTCAAAGGTGCAGCTCGCGGGCAACCTGCTGGATCGCCAGGCCGAGCTGCAGAAGCTGGTGAAGATCAAGGCCGGCGAGCGCTTCTCGGCCGCCAAGCTGCAGGCCACCACCAAGGCGGTGGTCGACAAGCTCGGCGAATACGGCTACGCGTTCGCGACAGTCAATGCCCAGCCCGAGATCGACCAGGTCACGCACAAGGTGGGCCTGACGCTGGTGGTCGATCCGGGCCATCGCGTCTATGTGCGGCACATCAACATCACCGGCAACTCGCGCACGCGC
This sequence comes from Burkholderia sp. Cy-637, assembly GCF_011753175.1. Taxonomy (NCBI): domain Bacteria; kingdom Pseudomonadati; phylum Pseudomonadota; class Betaproteobacteria; order Burkholderiales; family Burkholderiaceae; genus Burkholderia; species Burkholderia sp. Cy-637. The sequence continues at coordinate 13,091 of NZ_VWWC01000090.1, forward strand.
GACGAGGTGGTGCGCCGCGAGATGCGCCAGATGGAAAGCGCCTGGTTCGATTCGGGGCGCCTCGCGCTGTCGAAGGACCGCATCAACCGGCTCGGCTACTTCACCGACGTCGACATCTCGACGGTGCCGGTGGAAGGCACCACCGACCAGGTCGACGTCAACGTGAAGGTGACCGAGAAGCCGACCGGCTCGATCTCGCTGGGCGTGGGCTACGGCTCCGGCGAAGGCCCGATCATCTCGGCCAGCGTCTCGCAGGACAACGTGTTCGGCTCGGGCACCAGCCTCTCGGTGACGGTCAACACGGCCACCACCTATCGCACGCTGGCGGTCGAGCAGGTGGACCCGTACTTCACGATCGACGGCATCCGGCGCATCACCGACGTCTACTACCGCACCAGCGAGCCGCTCTACTACTCGAGCACCACCGACACCAGCTTCCGCGTGATCACCTACGGCGCCTCGATGAAGTTCGGCATCCCGTTCTCGGAAACCGACACGGTGTTCTTCGGCATCGGCCTCGAGCAGAACCGGCTCGACGTGGACTCGACCACGCCGCAGAGCTATATCGACTACGTGAACTCGTTCGGCCGCGTCTCGAACAACGTGCCGGCCACGGTGGGCTGGTCGCGCGACAACCGCGACAGCACGCTGATCCCGAGCCGCGGCTACTTCCTGCAGGCGAACGCCGAGTACGGCACGCCGATCGCGGCCACCACCTACGTGAAGAGCGACCTGCAAGCGCAGTACTACTACTCGTTCGCGCGCGGCTTCATCCTCGGCCTGAACTTCCAGGGCGGCTACGGCAAGGGCCTGGAAGGCAAGCCCTACCCGATCTTCAAGAACTACTACGCGGGCGGGATCGGCTCGGTGCGCGGCTACGAATCGAGTTCGCTCGGCCCGCGCGACGCCACCACCAACGACCCGATCGGCGGCTCGAAGATGCTGGTCGGCAATATCGAGCTGACCGTGCCGCTGCCCGGCACCGGCTACGACCGCACGCTGCGCGTGTTCACCTTCGTCGACGGCGGCAACGTGTGGGGCTCGGAAGGCAACAGCATCGGCGCCAACGGGCTGCGCTACAGCTACGGCGCCGGCCTCGAATGGATCTCGCCGATCGGCCCGCTCAAGATCGACCTCGGCTTCCCGGTCGTCAAGCACACCGGCGACCAGTACCAGAAGTTCCAGTTCCAGATCGGTACGTCGTTTTAAGGAAACGATCGTCCCGATCCGTCTCCCGTGCGCGCGCCGCTTCGCGTAGGATATCCGGCGGTCCGCGCAAGGATCCGCGGCGCCGGCCTGCGCCGCCTACATCACGGAGACGTATGAACACCTCGACTGACCGGGCCGCGTCGATCGGCAAGCTGCTGATCGCCACGCTCGCCATCCTCTCCAGCGCCGCGCAGGCGGCGGGCTTCGACTGCGCGAAGGCGAGCTCGCCGACCGAGCAGCGCATCTGCGCCGATGCGCAACTGTCGAAGCAGGACGAGACGCTGCAGGCGCTCTACGCGCAAGTGCCGGCCTCGCCCGACTGGCGCGCGGACCAGCGCGCCTGGCTGGCGCTGCGCGACGGCTGCGGCGACGACGCCTGCCTGCGCAACCTCTACGCCGATCGCATCGTGGTGCTGCGCCATGCGCGCACGCCGTTCCACTGGGGCGCGCGCTGGCAGCGCGTCGACGCCGGCGGCCACGACGGCGCGCAGCTCGACATCACGCACGTCAACGACCGGCAGTTCTCGTTCAGCTTCGATGCGGTGGCCGGCGCGAATACCGGCGCGCTGTCCGAGACGGCGCGCTTCCTGGCGCCCGACACGGCCAGCTATGTCGGCGACGCGAAGATGGATACCAAGGGCTGCGTGCTGACCTTCCGGCGCGTGCTGAACCGGCTCACGGTCGAGCAGCAGGGCGATGCCTTCGCCTGCGGCGCCGGCGTGGGCGTCTCCTATGGCGGCGATTACGTCGCTGCCGCGCGGGACCCGAACGCCGAGCCGAGCCTGCTCTCGCTCGGCGTGGCACGCAGCCCCGCGCAGGACGCGGCGCTGCGCAAGCTGCTCGGGCGCGACTACCGGACCATGGTGGCGACGGCCAGCGTGGTCGACACGCAGGCCGACAATCTCGACGGCAACGGCGCGCGCGTGGTCGGGATGTTCGTGCAGGGCATCGCCTGCGATACCAAGTCCGTATTGATGAGCGACGCTCAGGGGCACCTCTGGGCCGGGGTCTGGGAAGCGGGCGCGGCCTCGGCGCCGGCGCAGCTGCGCTACTACACCAATGTCGCCGCCGACAAGCAGCGGCTGCCCAAGACGATCGCCGCGGCCAACGCCGAGACCTGCCCCGGCGAGCCCGTCACGGTCCGGATGATGCCCTGAGGCGAAACGAGCCCGGGATGACGCTTCGCTCGCATGCCCGCCATGGCGCCTCGCGCGCGGCGCGCCAAGCCGCGAACCGTCGTGACGAGGGCCGGCATGCTAGATTGGCAGGCACCGCCTCTCACGATATCGCCATGCCGATTCCCGACCGGTTCGCCGCCCGCCGCCACCCGCGCCGCGCCACTGTTGCCGCCCTCGCCACCTTGCTGCTGACGCTGGCGGCCTGCGCGCCGTCGCGGCCGCCCGGCGCGGCCGCGTCCACGCCGGCCACGCCGCTGTCGGGCGCCGCCCCGCTCACGCTCGAACGCGCCAAGTCCGATGCCTTCGTCGCGCAATACGGCATCGAGCCCGATTCGCCGAAGGCGGCCATCATCGCGCGCTGGCGCGAGAAGATGCTGACCGATCCCGACATCGTGCGCGCCTTCGGCATGGGCGACGACGGCCAGGCCGGCCGCTCGCTCGCCGAGCGGCGCCCCGAATTCTTCAGCGAGGGGTCGCTGCGCGTCTCGCAGTCGGACCGCTCGACCTTCATCTCGATCGGCGCGCGCGTGCTGGACGCGGCGCCGCCCGATTGCGGCGGCGAGAAAAGCATGAGCGCCGTGATCGTGCGCTACCTGTCGCTGGCCAGGCTGTCCGACCAGGACATCGACGACTACTTCCGGATCACCTACGAATCGCTGAAGCGCTCGGCGCAGCAGACGCCGCTGGCCACCGTCAACGAGCCGCAACGCGAGCAGGGACGCAACGCGCTGTCGGCGGCGATCGCCGAACGGCTCAAGGGCGATCCGGACGCGGCGCGCTCGCTGGCCGCCGCGGTGGCCGACCCGGCCGCCGTCACGCCGGAGATCTGGTGCAGCAACATGCGCACCATGGAGCACGCGGTGCTGAGCATTCCGCAGCCGCAGCGCGACTGGCTGCTGATCTCGATCCAGACCGACGCGCTGGCCCGGCGCAGCGCCAACCTGCCGGTGCCGCACCCGCCCTCGGCGCCCTGAACGAGCGCGCCAGGGCGCGCCTGCACGCCGGCCGATTGCTTCCCGGCCCGCAACAGTCGAGGCTCCGGAGCGCGATCGCCATCATCCGGTTGCATGCGCAAACAAGCGCTTCCGCATGCGCCGGGCGCATCGCACCGAATTATCCATCTTTGACAGTTCGAGGATTGGCTCCACTAAAACCAGCGCAAGCGTTTGCGCAAACGCTTGCCAAAAAATAATCAAGCCCGGCATCTCGCATTAACGGCAGGGAGTCGACATTCATTAATGGCCGGGCACTGGAATTTACGATCGGCGATGGTTTTTTCAGGCCGTTCATGCGATTATTCCGCGGCGACGTTATCCATACGTCGCATGGAAATACCGCTGGCCCGTATTCCGGCGGCATTATCCAGTGCCTTGACGATCCGCGCCGCACGGCGCGGATCTTTTTCCGCTCAGCGGCGCAGTTGCCGCGCGCTCGCGAAACGATGGCGCCGCTCGCCGTCCTGCACGCTGTCGACGCCGATCCGGTAGGCGCGCCGCGCGTACTCGCGATGCCGGGCCAGCTCGGCCACCAGGCTGCTGGTGTACACGTCGAGCAGCCTGGCGCTGCCGTCGGCCGCCTCCACCTCGCTGCCGACGCTGCGGCCGATCATCATGCCGATCCCGCAATAACCGTCGATGCTGCCCGTCATCCGCTCGTTCGGACAATGCCGGTCGAAATCCGCCTTCAATCTTTTCAAGCGAAGATCCCTGATCGTATCGACGATCAGCCATTTGATGAATTTCACGTTGGCCTCGATGTTCTAATTGTGCCCGACAAAATGCTCGGTTTAGCGCCAGCGAGTGAGCTCATATCCCCGTGAAATGCCGAATGGCGTCGTTCGCATCGCGCGCGCCGGCGATTCTAAATCATAAATTCGGAATCGGGATTAATCGCAAATCGATACCGCCGCATTCGCGACTATTTCCCATTATTTGATTCCTGTCAGGAGACAATCAGGCGATTGCTCCGGTATTACGTGGCATCGGCGAGGTTCCGACGAGGCCGGCGGGGCCTCGCCGAGGCGGGTGATGTCGGGCGGGCCTAGCCGCGGCCGACGAAGGGCATCTGGCTGGCCATCACCGTCATGTTCAGCACGTTCGCCGTGAGCGGCAGGCTCGCCATGTAGCCGACCGCGTCGGCCACGTGCGCGACGTCGAACATCGGCTCGGTGGCGATGCTGCCGTTGGCCTGCAGCACGCCGCGCTGCATCCGCTCGGAGAGTTCGGTCAGCGCGTTGCCGATGTCGATCTGGCAGCCGACGATGCCGAACTGGCGGCCGTCCAGCGCGATGCTCTTGGTCAGGCCGAGCACCGCGTGCTTGCTCGCCGTGTAGGGCGAGGTGAAGGGGCGCGGCGTGTGCGCCGAGATCGAGCCGTTGTTGATGATGCGGCCGCCGCGCGGGCTCTGCCGGCGCATCAGCGCGAAGGCGCCGCGCGCGCAGAGGAATACGCCGGTCACGTTGGTGTCGATCACGTCGCGCCACTGCTCGACGCTCAGCTCGTCCATCGGCACCGCCGGGGCGTTTACGCCGGCATTGTTGAACAGCAGGTCGAGGCGGCCGTAGGTCCGCTCGATGGTCGCGTAGAGCGCGTCGACGCTGGCCGCGTCGCGCACGTCGACCGTCACCGCGAGCGCTTCGCGGCCGTCGGCCCTGGCCTCGTCCACGAAGGCGGCCAGCGGCTCGGCGCGCCGCCCCGCGGCCACCACCGTGAAGCCGTCGGCCAGCAGCCGCCTGGCCGCGGCGCGGCCGATCCCGCTGCCGGCACCCGTCACGAGTGCGATGCGCGGCGCGGCCGCGGTGCTTGCTGTCGATTCCATCCTGAAGTCTCCTGTGGCTGTCGCGAACGAGGACGGCGCGGCCGGGACGGCACGCGCCGCTCAGCGCCAGTGTAGGCAAGTCCGGCCGCGCGTGGGTGCAAGGCGCGACCGGCGGCGGGCCGCCCGCGCGGGACGGCGGGCGCACCGCGAAGGTGCTAGCATGGCGCAAGCCGCTGCCGGCTTGCGCCGCGGGCTTTCGATACGCTTGCACATCGCAGGGAACCAGGAGGAGTTATGTCTATCGACTATCGTGGGTTTCGCGTGACCACGGACGTCTCGCCGGACGATACCGGCATGCAGTGGCGCTACAGCGCGAAGATCGACCCCGTCGACGACAGCTATCGCGACGCGAAGCTGCCGCCCGTCGAGGGCACGGTATCGCGGCTGAAGATCGACGTGCTGATGGTGATGAGCATGGTCGAGCAGCTCGCCAAGGACATGATCGAGGAGTGGCACAAGAAGCAGTGAGCCGGCGCGCGCCGCTCGCATCCTGACCGGCTCGCCGGAGCCGGAAGCCGCCGCGGTCCTCGACGGTCATGCAGTTCCGCGCGACGTGTCCCGCGTCGCGCATCACCGGCTCGGCTCCCGACGCGGCAGCGTCGCGCGAGACGATCCGGCGCCCTCCCCGCCCCGCTTTCCATTCCCGCCACTGCCACGCCATTCGCCGGCTTCATTCACCGGCTTCATTCGCCGACCGACCGGACGGCCGGGGCATGGCGCGCCTGGACTCAGCGACGCCCGCCCTCGCCCGGCGCGGCGCTCGCGCCTTGGCCGGCCAGAGCCGAATGCGCGAGGCGGATCGCGTCGTGGCCTGCCTGCTTGGCCTCGTAGAGCGCGAGATCGGCCCGCACGTAGAGACGCTCGAAGGTGTCGCCGCCCTCGGCCGAGGCGATGCCGCCGCTGATCGTGTAGCGGTATTCGCCGCCCGGCGTCATCACCGCGCGCGCGGCCGCCGCGACGCGCAGGCGCTCGCCGGCCTGCCAGGCGTCGCGTGCCGAGGTCCCCGGCAGCAACACCCCAAAGGTTTCGCCGCCGAGCCGGCCGAGCAAGGTCTCGGCGCGCAGTTGCGCCGAGGCGAGCTGGGCGAAGTCGCGCAGCAAGGCATCGCCGCCGTCGCGGCCCGCGACCTGGTTGGCCCGTTCGAGATGATCGAGTTCGATCAGCAGCAGCGCGACGGGACGGCCGCCGCGCTGGCGCGCCAGCCGCTCGCGCACCAGCGCCTCGAAACGGTCGCGCTCCGGCAGGCCCGTCAGCGGATCGCCGTGAGCCGGGCCGGCGGGGCGCGTCAGCAGCGCATCCTGCGCCAGCAGCACGGCGGCCAGCGGCAGCAGTGCCAGCGCGATGCCGCCCAGCGGCGACGCCGCGGCCAGCAGGGGAAACACCGGCACGGCCGCCTGGGCGCAGGAGCCGAAGCCGACCAGCAAGGCCAGCGCCGCCACCCCGCGCGACGACCAGGCGGCGGTGCCCGATGCCGGCCGACGCACCATGCCGAGCGCGATCAGGACACCGAACGCAAGGGCATAGATGCTCGCCGCCAAGCTGCCGAGCATGCCGCCGTGGCGCGTGAACTGGCTGGCCGCCAATACCAGGCCGAGCACCGCCAGCGCGCCGCCGAGCAAGGCCCAGGACGGCCGCCTCCCGCCGAAGCGCAGGCAACCGGCCAGGAAACAGGCCAGCGAGGCGGCCGCGACGAAGCTGGCCGGCGCGCCGGCCAGCGCGCCCGGCCAGGACAGCCAGGATGCGATCGCAGCCAGCGCGGCGGCGGCGCTCCATTCGCGCAGGCCGGGCAAGGCGGCGCGCAGCAAGGAGACCAGCAGGACGAGTGCAGCCAGCGCGATCGAGGCGCCGAGCATGATGAGGCAGGGAGAGGATTCGGTCATGCGCGGGTCAGCGGTCCTGCCCGGCGGTGAGGGTCGGCAGACTGGCCGTCATGCCTGAAGGCGGTTCGCCGCCCTCGATACGAACTGCGATGCTCGAGCCGGCCAGCGGCCGGCAGGATGGTTAAAGCGCCCCGGACATCCATGTCAATCTCTCACTCTGTTGTCGACGGATCGTCCGCATGCGAGATGCATAGGTACAGATCGATCCGGAGCCGCCGCGCCGGGCGGCACGACTGGCATCGCGCGCCCGCTCGGTCGGGCATGGACAGCCAGGCCTGGTGCCGCTCGCCTGCCTGCCCGATACCACGTCGCCATGACGGCGACCGACTCGCTGTGATTGTAGGGGGGGATTCGCGCCGAAATGTATCGAGCTTGAAAACTTTATCAATCTTTCACTTGCGCACCGGGCTCTTCCGGTGCATGGCACGTCGTGCGGTGCACCGGTTGCACAGGCTTCCGAAGCACGCTACCCTAACTCCGATTATTCAAGTCGGAGTGGAAATGGCACACATCAGTACAGGCGTCGAATACGGGCTGCATTGCCTGCTCTACCTGGCCGAGCCGGCCTCCGGCATGCGCGAGGCTAGCGTGCGCGACCTCGCCGAGCTGCAGGGCGTGCCGCTCGATTTTCTCGCCAAGCTGTTCACCAAGCTGCACAAGGCGGGGCTGGTGATCGCCACCGAAGGCGCGAAGGGCGGCTTCGCGCTGGCGCGGCCGGCCGACCAGATCTCGGTGCTCGACGTGGTCAGCGCGATCGACGGCGACAAGTCCCTGTTCGAATGTCGCGAGGTGCGCGAGCGTTGCGCCGTGTTCGAAGGGACCAAGCCGGCCTGGGCGACCAGCGGCGTCTGCGCGATCCACTCGGTGATGCAGCAGGCGGAGAAGAAGATGCGCGAGTCGCTGGCCTCGCAGTCGCTCGCCGATATTGCTGAGCGCTTCTCATCGAAGGCGCCGCGCAGTTTCGGGCCGCAGGTGGTGAAGTGGTTCGAGGATCGCGCCGCGAGCCGGCGCCGCGAACGCGGCGCGGCGGGCTGAACGAGGCAAGCCGAACGCAGCCGGCATCGCCGGCTGCCGACATGACAAGAGGGGCGGCCCGCCGGGCCGCCCCTTCTCGTTGATGCCGCGCTCGCTCAGGCCAGCACCTCAGGCCACCACCTCATGCCACCACCTCATGCCACCACGATGCGCAGCGGATCGGCCGCCGCCAGCGCCTCGGCACGATCGGCCGCGGGCGGATAGATCCACTCCGAGTTGATCTGCCGCTTGAGCGTCTTCGCCTGCGCGCCCTCCAGCTTCACCACGCGGTCCCAGCCTTCCGTATAGACGGCGCCCCACGGCCCGAGGTCGAGGCAGGTCACGTACTTCGGCTGGCTGTAGGGCAGCGGCGCCTGGCCGAGCAGGTCGGCGGCCGCGTTGTGGCCGGCCGAGCGGCCCAGGTTCATGGCGTGCTGGCAGGACATCTTGGCGTGATTGCCGGCATCGTCGGTCGCGGCATAGGCGCAATCGCCCGTCGCGAACACGTCCTCCACGCCGATCACCTTCAGGTTGCGATCGACGAACAGGCGGCCGAAGCCATCGCGCTCGCCGGGAATCTGCGCGGTCAACGCGCTGGCCCGCGCGCCGGCGGTCCAGATCACGGTGGCGGCCTCGATCCGCTCGCCGTTGGCCAGCGTCACGCCGCCGGCATCCACCGCGGCCACGCCCGAGCCGAGCTTCCAGCTCACGCCGAGTTCGCCCAGTGCCTGCGTGATGACGGGGCGCGGGCCCGGGCCCAGGTCGGGGCCGAGTTCGTCGTTGCGATCGACCAGGATCACCCGCACCTCGGCATCGGCACCCAGCGTCTCGCGCAGGCGCGCCGGCATTTCGGCGGCGGTCTCGATGCCGGTGAAACCGGCGCCCGCGATCACCACCGTGGCGCGCGCGGCGCCGGCCGGCAACTGGCCGAGCGTCTTCAGGTGCGCGTCCAGCTTCACGGCCTCCTCGAGTTGGTCGACGTTGAACGCGTGCGCGTCGAGCCCCTCGATCGCGGGCCGGAACAGCCGGCTGCCGGCCGCCAGCACCAGGCGGTCGTAGCCGATCTCCTGGCGCGCCGCGCCGGCCTGGGTGCCGATCACCGCGACCTTGCGGTTCGCCACGTCGATGGTGTCCACGTAGCCGGCAACGAAGCGCACGCCAACGGCATCGAACAAGGCCTGCAGCGGCGCCTTCATCGCGCCCGGGTCCGCCTCGTAGAGGCGCGGGCGCACATGCAGCTCGGGCGCCGGCGCCACCAGGGCGATCTCGACGTCGTCGCGGCCGAGCTGATCGAGCAAGCGCGCCGACGCCAGCGCGCTCCACATGCCGGCAAAGCCGGCGCCGATGACAAGAATGCGTTTCGACACTTTTCTCTCTCCTGGACAGGTCACGGTTTCGGGCGGCACGCTCGCCGCACGTCGAATAACTCGGATTCTATTTGTCGTAGTTCTTGGATGCAAGTGTGGAATCCGCAACAAATCGTCTCGATTTCCAGCTTGCGCGATGGCGATCGATCTCGTATCTTATGTGCGACTCGATTTATCCAAGTTTCATGCTTGAAACCCGTCCTCCAGCGCCGGACGCTCAGTTTTCCTGATCAGCCGGCGCCTTCGAAGACCAGACCCATGCCCTCCCGCCGCCGATGAGCCAACGCGACCGCGACCTGAAACTCGACATCGACCGCGGCCTGCGCCTGCCGGTCTATCTGCAGATCTGCGAGCGCTTCAAGCACGCGATCGGCGCCGGTCATCTGCGGCCCGGCGATCGCGTGCCGGCCGTGCGCGGCCTAGCCACCGAGCTGAACACGGCGCGCGGCACGGTCGAGATGGCCTACCGGATCCTGGTCGACGAGGGTTATCTGCAGGTGCGCGGCGCGGCCGGCACCTATGTGTCGCCCTCGCTGCCGCCGGCCGCCTTGCGCCAGGCCGCGCGCGGCGCGAAGGCGCCGGCACGGGACAAGCCGGCGGCGGCACCGGCCGCAATCGATGCGTTTCGCGAGCATGGCGGCGCGCCGCTGCCGCTGCAGCCGGGCCTGCCCGCGCTCGACGCCTTCCCGCGCAAGGTCTGGAATCGCCTGGTCGCCTATCGCCTGCGGCGCGCCGAGCCGGCTGCGCTCGCCTACCCGGCGCCGCTCGGCCATGCGCCGCTGCGCGAGAAGATCGCCAGCTATCTCGGCGTGTCGCGCGGGGTGGCCTGCACGCCCGAGCAGGTGTTCGTCACCAGCGGCTATCGCGCCACGCTCGAGCTGGTGCTGCGCGCGCTCGCCTCGCCGGGCGATCGCGTCTGGTACGAGGATCCCGGCTACCTGCTGGCGCGGCGCTTCCTGGTGGATGCGGGCGTCTCGCTGGTGCCGGTGCCGGTGGATGCGGAAGGGCTCGACGTGGAACGCGGCATCGCGCTCGATCCGCAAGCGCGCTTCGCGGTGGTCACGCCCTCGCACCAGAGCCCGCTCGGCGTGACGCTTTCGCTGGCGCGCCGCATCGCCCTGCTCGACTGGGCCTCGCGCTCGGGAAGCTGGATCATCGAGGACGACTACGACAGCGAATTCCGCTACACGGGCCGCCCGCTGCCGGCGCTGAAGAGCCTCGACCGCCACGACCGCGTGATCTATTGCGGCACCTTCAGCAAGGTGATGGTGCCGGGCCTGCGGCTCGCCTACGTGGTGGTGCCCGAGCGCGCCATCGCGCGCATGCGGCGGATCTGCCAGAGCATGAACGCGGGCTCGCCCTATCTATTGCAGGCGGGCGTGGCCGACTTCATCGCGCAAGGGCATTTCGCGCGCCACCTGAAGCGCATGCGCGCGCTGTATGCCGAGCGGCGCGAGTTCATGGCCGAGGCGCTGCGCGAGGCCTTCGGCGCGCGCCTGCGGGTCGAGCTGCCGGCCGGCGGCATGCACCTCGCGGTGGGCTTCGAGCCGTCGGCCGAGCTCGACGATCTCGTCTTCGCGGCGCAGGCGCGCGAAGCCGGGCTCGGCATCAGCGCGCTGTCGGAGTGGTATGCGAATGGACGCGCCAAGCCGGCGCGACGCGGCTTCGTGCTCGGCTTCGCCAACGTGGCGAGCCGCGACGAGGCACGCGGCCTGGCGCGATTGCTGCTGGCGATCTACGAGCGCTGAACGAACGCGCACACGGCGCGCTCCGCTCAGGCGTCCGTCGCCTCGTCGAGGCTCGCGGGCCTGGCCGCCTCGGCCGGCGGCGCCGCGCAGAAGGGCACGCAGCGGCGCAGCGCGGCGCGTTCGCGCGCCAGCTCCGCCTGCACCACCGCGTCGCCCATCACCAGCCCCTGCAGCAGGAAGAAACGCAGGTCGTGCAGGCCGATCGAGCCCAGGGCGTAGCGCAGGTAAGGCGTGAGGAAATCGGCCTGCCGTGCATTCGGCCCGCTATGCACGCCGCCCGAACCGACGATCACGAAGCTCGGCCGATCGCGCATCAGGCCGACCTTGCCCTCGGGCGTCGAACGGAACGTGCGGTTGATGCGCAGCACGTAGTCGATCCACAGCTTCAGCGCGGCCGGCACCGTGAAGTTGTGCATCGGCGTGTTGATGAGCAGGCAATCGGTGGCCTCGATCTCGCCGATCAGCGTTTCCGACAGCGCGAAGGCCGCGGAATCGGCGTCGCGCGAAGTGACCGCCTTCGCATAGGTGCTGCCGACCGGCGGCAAGGGCGCCGCCACCAGGTCGCGCTCGATCAGCAGGAATTCGCGGCCCGCGGCCGTCTCGCGATAACGCAACACGTCGACCGCCTCGCGCGCGAGCCGATAGCCATGGCTGGCCTCGCGATGCGGGCTCGCATTCAGCAGCAGCACGTTCATCAGGCAGCCTCCCTGGCCAGGTTCAACGGTTCGACGAAATGCAGGCCGCGCGCGAGCAGGCCGTTGCGGAAATAGAAGCGCTGCGCGAGCGCCATGTGCAGGCCGGTATCGAGCACGAAACGCGCGCAGCCGCTGTCGCGCGCGATGCCGCGCACGGCATCGAGCAGGCGCGCGCCGACGCGATGGCCCTGCCGCTCGGGATCGACCACCAGGTCGTCGACATAGACGAAACGTCCATACAACAGGTTGGTCTGGTGACGATAGCCGGCCAGGCCCAGCAGTCGTTCGCCGTCGAAGGCGGCCAGCAGGCGATAGGCCTCGCCGCGCTGCCGTTCGAGTTGCGCGACGAAGGCATCCGCGTCGGCCAGGTGCGGGCGCAGCACGCGCATCAGCGTGAAGGCCGTGCTCAGTTCGGCCGGCGCGTCGAGATGCCGGAATGCAATATCAGGGCTCATGCGGGCTCCATCGATCAGTCATGCGCCACGATAGCGCCGCGCGCGCGCCCGCCATAGAGCCATGAATCGTCAAGACGACCGGGCCATCGGCGGCGGCGAGCCGGCATCGGGATCGCAGGCGGCCGCCAGCGCGCGGTCGATCTCGTCGACGAACTTCTGGATCACCGGGTGCCGGCCATGACGCGGCTTCTGCACGATGCCGAGCTCGCGGTGGAAGGTGCGATCGCCCAGGCCGAAGGCCTTCACGCCGCCCGGCCACAGCCGCTCGTCGACATTGCGCGGCACCAGCGCGAGGCCGGCGCCGCTCGACACGAGCTGGGCGATGCAGTGGAAATCGACCACCTCGATCGCGTCGTCGACACGAATGCCCTCGCGCGCGAGGAACTGGTCGACGAGCTGCCCGGCGAAGGTATGACGCGCGCAGCGAATGAAGGGCGCCTGCCCGATCGCCTCGCGCCACGAATCGGCCTCGATGCGTTCGGGCACCAGCAGCACGAACGGCTCGAGCGCGATGCGCCGCCATTCGATCGCCTCGGGCAGGGTGAAGTTGGGGCGGCTCATCACGGCCAGGTCGATCTCGCCCGCATCGATCTGGCTGACCAGGGCCAGGCCGCCGCCGGTGACGATCTCCACGCGCCAGGCCGGGAAGGCCTCGCGAAACAGCGTGACCGGCCCCGCGATCAGGCGCCCCTGCGCCGAGGCCACCGCGCCGATGCGCAGCGTGCCGGTGTTCTCGGCCACGCTGGGCTCGCGCAGCAGGCGCGCATGCAGGGCCATCATCTCGGCGGCCAGCACCAGCGCCTCCTGGCCGGCCTTGGTCAGGTGCGGCGTGCGCCCGGAACGATCGAACAGCGCCACGCCGAGCTGCTCCTCGACGCGCTGGATCTGCGAGCTGACCGCCGACTGCGTGATGCCGATGCGCGCCGCCGCCGCCGAGAAGGTGCCGTGCTTGGCCACCGCCAGGAATGTCTTCAATTCGCGCAGCATCGCCGGGTATCGATTCCGTCCATATGACCCATAGAATTCTATCGTTTTACATTGAATATCGATAGCGGTAGGCTGCGATTCAGATCGGCGGCGCGGTTTAACCGGTTGATATACCGGATCGGATTCCGTGAAAACCCCGATTATAAAAATCAGAAATTTTCATTAGCCATTCCGGCCGCGCCGCCCGCGTTGCGCGGTGCAGCAAGGTGTTTCGAGAGCCGTGTTCGTGTCGTTCCCCGCAGTTCGCAGCAAGTCGTTCTTTATTTATCGAATCACCCAATAACATCAACTCTGCAAACCGGCATCACGGCGCGCATTGCCGAAAATCGCAATGCGCGCCGACAACAAAATCAAAATACAACAACCATTCCGAAATAGATCATTTTGCCCGCCGCCATTTCAATTCCATCGAAGATGAGTAAAGGAGATACGGAGATGCAAAAGAACATCGTGATCGGCGCGGTACTGGCGCTGGGCGCCAGCCTGGGTTCCGCGTATGCCCTCGCCGCCTCGACCGAGATCCTCGCCGACGACGCGGCCGTCGTCGCGGCGGCCAACCTGAATCCCTCGGTGCCGCCCGGATCGAACTTCAACCTCAAGCCCTGGACCCTGCAGTTGCCGATCGGCGCCTCGGGCAGCGTCACCCAGGTGAACGGCGACAGCCTCGCGGCCGGCTTCACCAACCAGTTCTATTTCTATACGGACAAGTCGGACGGCGCGATGGTGATGATGGACCCGACGCGCGGCTGGACCACCTCGGGCTCGCAGCACCCGCGCACCGAGTTGCGCGAGGCGAAGATCTGGCCGACCTCGGGCACCAACCGGCTCAACGCCACGCTGACCGTGGTGCAGGTGCCGAAGACCACCGCCGTGGCGCAGATCTTCCAGGGCACCGGGCCGAGCAAGCCGCTCTGCGAGCTGCAGGTGACCTCCGCCGGCAAGGTGCAGTTGCTGCTCGAGGACACCAACCAGGGCGGCCAATCGCATACCTACCAGATCGCGACCGTGACGATCGGCCAGTCCTTCACCTACGAGATGAGCCTGTCGGGCACCACGGTGGGCGTGAAGGTGAACGGTACTTCGAAGTCCTTCACGATGGACTCGAGCTTCAACGGCGAGAGCTTCTACTTCAAGGCGGGCAACTACGATCAGTCGGCCACCTCGGGCACGCCGCTGACCACGCCGGGCACGGTGGTGAAGTTCTACGCGCTGACGCTCACGCACAGCTGAGCCATGCGGTCCACGCCCGGCACGCGCGAGGCGTGACGGGCGCCGGGTTCAGAACGCCGGCACCGGGTTGTGGCCCGAGGACAGCACGTACTTGCCGTCGCGCAGCCGGTAGACGGCGGTCTGGTGGATCAGGCGCAGGCCGCCGTCGTCGCCCGAGGCGATCGTCTCGGCGCCGTCGAAGTGGATCTGCATCTCGCTCGTGCCGTCCTCGGCGGCGACGAGCGAGAGCTTGCCGTCGACCTCGAAGCAGGCCGGCGGCGAACCCGCATCGTTCGACACCACCACGTCGGTTTCGCTGGCGGCCGTGCCATGCGCCGGGCTCGCCGCCTTCAGCGTGGCCTCGCAATCGCCGCTCGCGCCGAGGTTGTTGCCGTCCACCGGCACCGTGCTCGCGTAGGTCGCGATGCGGCCCGGCGCGACGCCGTAAACCGAAGCCCAGGTCCCGCAGAAACCCTGCCAGCATCCGCCGCCCGTGACGATCAGGCCGAACTCGCCGGCGCCGATCCGCGTCACGCTGGTGTCGCCCAGGGAGCCCGCCACGCCGAGATAGTCGACGCCGTCCACGCGCCTCTCCAGCATCCAGCCCGAGGCATCGCGCCGGAAGAAATAGGCGCCGAGCCAGGCGCCGGCCGCGTAGCCGTCGTCGCGCACGCCGGTGTCGTCGATGCCCACGCCTTCGGTCAGCATCACCGCATGCGTGTCGTCGAGCCGGATCACCTCGCGCGGCGTGATCTCGATGCGGCTCGCTACCGTCTTCGCCGACGCGCTGCCGGCGGTGCGCCGGATCCGCCCCGAATCGTCGCGCTCGGGCAGCGGGACCTCGACCGCCTGCGCGGCGGGATCGTTGCCTTCATGCCAGTTGGGGAATACCAGGCGCATCAGGTCGCCGCGCTTGAGGCCCTGCGAGAACGAGGCCGCGGTGCCCGACGAATCCGAAGCGGCCAGCGCGCCCGAAGCGAGCGCGGCGGCCGAAGCCGGCATCGAAGCCGCGGCCGGCACGGCCGACGACGCACTCGACGCGCCCGAGGCAGCCGTCTGGTTCGCGTCGTGCCGGTTGCAGGCGCCCAGCAGCAGCGAGGCGGCGCCGAGCAGCGCATACGAAGCCGCGCGCCGCGCCGCCGCGGCCCAGGCCGCCAGGCGAGCCGGACGCGAAACGGCCCGCGGCGGCATGGCCGGCGTGGACGCAAACGGGCGAGTCGGGCGAGTCGGGCAAGCGGCGATCATGGGCGGGGCAGATGGGTGGACAGGTCGAGGCAAGGCGCTTCGAGGCGCCGCTGGGAGGGCTCGCACAGCGCGCGGATGTTACCAGATATTTCGGACCGGTCCGACCAATAGGCGGCTCGCCTGCGCGCTGGCAAGACCGCCGCGGATCGTCCCGAAACGCTTGCGCATCAAGGCTTTACGCGACGGCGGCAGCGTGTCGTCACGGGGCCGCCGGGCATGCCGGCCACCGGCTCGGCGCGCCATCTTCCGACGATTTCGCGCCGGCGCCGAACGCTCGCGCCCGCCGGCAGCGACGGATTTTCCCCGCCGCCCCGTTTAACCCTGGACGGCGCGAATCTGCGCCTCGCAACCCAGGGAGAAAAACCAAATGACACGTCTGTTCCATCCGGCGCGCCTCGCCGCCGCCCTCTGCCTCACGCTCGCCACCAGCGCCTTCGCGCAGGCCGTGATCGTCGCGCCGATCGCCCCGCCGCCGCCGCGCGTCGAGGTGGTGCCGGCCCCGCGCACCGGCTACGTCTGGGATCACGGCCGCTGGCGCTGGGATCACGGCGGCTATGTCTGGGTGCCGGGCCACTGGCAGCCGGTACGCGTCGGCTACCACTGGGTACCCGGCCACTGGGTCGCGCACGGCCCGAACTGGCACTGGGTGCCGGGCCATTGGGCCTGAGCGTCCCTGTCCATCCAATCGTCAGGGAGTCCTAGCCAATGAAACTGCTCGTCGTTCTCGCGCTCGCCGCCAGCCTGCTGTCCGCCTGCGTGGTGGTGCCCGCGCGGCCGGTCCATGTGCGCCCGGCCGCCGTCGTCGTATATTGATCGCGCGTGCCGCGCGCGGCCCCTTCGCCGGGGCCGGCGCGGTGCCGCCCGTTCGTCATGAGCGGACCCGCCGTCACGATGCCCGCGCTGCCGCGCCCGCCCCGCCGCCCGTCGCCCTCGCCGGCC
>NZ_VWWC01000091.1:0-29615 GCF_011753175.1 Burkholderia sp. Cy-637
TCGCCGTTTCGTACTCGATGTGCGCGGTGTTGATCGTGATGCCACGTGCCTTTTCTTCCGGCGCCGCGTCGATTTCGTCGTACTTCTTCGCTTCGCCGCCGAACTTCGCCGACAGAACCGTTGCGATAGCTGCCGTCAGCGTCGTCTTGCCGTGGTCAACGTGACCGATCGTACCGACGTTGACGTGCGGCTTGGTCCGTTCGAACTTACCTTTTGCCATGATTCTCTTCTTTCAAAAATGAATGTTGGATGGAGACGATTTACTTCGACTTGGCGCTGATGATCGCTTCGGCGACGTTACGCGGAGCTTCCGAGTAGTGCTTGAACTCCATCGTGTAGGTCGCGCGACCTTGCGTGAGCGAACGCAGCGAGGTCGAGTAGCCGAACATTTCCGACAGCGGCACTTCGGCGCGAACGATCTTGCCGCCGCCAACCATGTCTTCCATGCCCTGGACGATACCGCGACGGCCCGACAGGTCGCCCATCACGTTGCCCATGTAGTCTTCCGGCGTTTCGACTTCAACTGCCATCATCGGCTCGAGCACCACCGGGCTGGCGCGGCGCATTGCTTCCTTGAACGCCATCGAACCGGCCATGCGGAACGCGTTTTCGTTCGAGTCCACGTCGTGGTACGAACCGAAGGTCAGGTGCACCTTCACGTCGACCACCGGGAAGCCTGCCAGCACGCCGGCCTTCAGCGTGTCCTGAATGCCCTTGTCGACCGCCGGGATGTATTCGCGAGGAATCACACCGCCCTTGATCTCGTCCAGGAACTCGTAGCCCTTGCCCTGCTCGTTC
Organism: Burkholderia sp. Cy-637; assembly: GCF_011753175.1. Classification (NCBI taxonomy): domain Bacteria; kingdom Pseudomonadati; phylum Pseudomonadota; class Betaproteobacteria; order Burkholderiales; family Burkholderiaceae; genus Burkholderia; species Burkholderia sp. Cy-637. The sequence goes on from NZ_VWWC01000091.1 coordinate 799, forward strand.
GGCTCGAGCGTGATGACCGCATGGCCGTACTGGCCGCGACCACCCGACTGCTTGACGAACTTGCCGTCGACATCCTTCGCCGTCGAACGGATCGTTTCGCGATAAGCAACCTGCGGCTTGCCGACGGTTGCCTCGACGCCGAATTCACGGCGCATCCGGTCGACCAGAATTTCGAGGTGGAGCTCGCCCATGCCCGAAATGATGGTCTGGCCCGATTCCTCGTCCGTCTGGACGCGGAACGACGGATCTTCCTGAGCCAGGCGGTTCAGCGCCAGGCCCATCTTTTCCTGGTCCGGCTTCGTCTTCGGCTCGACGGCCTGCGAGATCACCGGCTCCGGGAACACCATGCGTTCCAGGATGATCGGATGGGCCGGGTCGCACAGCGTGTCACCGGTGGTCGCATCCTTCAGGCCGACCGCCGCGGCGATGTCGCCGGCGCGGACTTCCTTGATTTCCTCGCGCTGGTTCGCGTGCATCTGCAGAATCCGGCCCAGGCGTTCCTTCTTGCCCTTGGTCGAGTTCAGCAGCGTGTCGCCCGAATTGACGACGCCCGAGTACACGCGGAAGAAGATCAGCTGGCCGACGAACGGGTCGGTCATGATCTTGAACGCCAGCGACGAGAACTTCTCTTCGTCCGACGCGAGACGCTCGACCTTGTCACCGTTGTCGAGTTCGCCGGTAACCGGCGGAATGTCGACCGGCGACGGCAGGAAGTCGATCACGGCGTCAAGCATGCGCTGCACGCCCTTGTTCTTGAACGCGGTACCGCACAGCATCGGCTGGATTTCGCAGGCGATCGTACGGTCGCGCAGCGCCTTGACGATCTCGGCTTCCGACAGATCGCCCTCTTCCAGGTACTTGTTCATCAGGTCTTCGTTGGCTTCGGCTGCCGCCTCGACCATCTTCTCGCGCCATTCCTGGCACGTCTCGGCGAGTTCCGCCGGGATGTCGATGTAGTCGAACTTCGTGCCCTGGGACGCCTCGTCCCAAACGATCGCCTTCATCTTGATCAGGTCGACCACGCCCTTGAAGCTTTCTTCCGCGCCGATCGGCACCACCACCGGCACCGGGTTCGCCTTCAGGCGCAGACGGAGCTGGTCGTAGACCTTGAAGAAGTTCGCGCCGGTACGGTCCATCTTGTTGACGAAGGCCAGACGCGGCACCTTGTACTTGTTGGCCTGGCGCCAGACGGTTTCCGACTGCGGCTGCACGCCGCCCACGGCGCAGTACACCATGCACGCGCCGTCGAGCACGCGCATCGAGCGCTCCACTTCGATCGTGAAGTCGACGTGGCCCGGGGTGTCGATGATGTTGATGCGGTGTTCCGGATAGTTGCCGCCCATGCCCTTCCAGAAGGCGGTGGTGGCAGCGGAGGTGATCGTGATGCCACGCTCCTGCTCCTGCTCCATCCAGTCCATCGTGGCGGCGCCGTCGTGAACTTCACCGATCTTGTGGTTCACGCCGGTATAAAACAGAATGCGCTCGGTCGTCGTCGTCTTGCCGGCGTCGATGTGGGCGCTAATACCGATGTTGCGGTAGCGCTCGATAGGAGTCTTGCGAGCCACTTTGATCCTCTATGGGTTAACGCGACGCAAAGCCGCGTCACGCCTCAACACAAACGGGCGAGGCGCTCGAAAAAGCGCACCCGCCCGGATTTTTACCGCTTGATTCGCGCTTTCGCTTAGAAGCGGAAGTGCGAGAACGCGCGGTTGGCTTCTGCCATCCGGTGAACTTCGTCGCGCTTCTTCATCGCGCCGCCACGGCCTTCGGCCGCTTCGGAGAGTTCACCAGCCAGGCGCAGGGCCATCGACTTCTCGCTACGCTTCTTCGCGGCCTCACGCAGCCAGCGCATCGCCAATGCCATACGACGCGACGGGCGCACTTCGACCGGAACCTGATAGTTCGCACCACCAACGCGACGGCTCTTCACTTCGACCACCGGCTTCACGTTGTTCAGCGCGACAGTGAACACTTCCAGCGGGTCCTTGCCACCCTTGGTCTGGATCTGTTCGAAAGCGCCATAAACGATGCGTTCAGCGACCGACTTCTTGCCGGACAGCATCAGCATGTTCATGAATTTTGCAACATCAACGTTGCCGTACTTCGGATCCGGCAACACTTCCCGCTTGGGGACTTCGCGACGACGCGGCATGTTTCTTCCTTTAACTTTTCAGTTGGAGCTGAGACCAGCTCCGCGGCCACCAACAAACCCGATTCATCTCGTTCGACTAACCAGCTTGGCCGGGTGACCACTTACTCGACAGCACCGGCTATCCGGCACCACCGCATTAACCGCCTGACGGCGATCACCATTCGGAGTCTGCTTACTTCGCAGCCTTCGCACGCTTCGCGCCGTACTTCGAGCGCGCTTGCTTACGGTCCTTCACGCCCTGCGTATCCAGCGAGCCGCGAACCATGTGGTAACGCACACCCGGCAAATCCTTCACACGGCCGCCGCGGATCAGCACAACCGAGTGTTCCTGCAGGTTGTGGCCTTCACCGCCGATGTACGAAATCACTTCGAAACCGTTCGTCAGACGAACCTTGGCGACCTTACGGAGTGCCGAGTTCGGCTTCTTCGGCGTCGTCGTGTACACACGGGTGCACACGCCGCGACGCTGGGGGCAGTTCTGCAGGGCCGGGCTCTTGCTCTTGGTCGTTTCCGACTCACGGCCTTTGCGAACCAATTGATTGATGGTTGGCATTGTGTATTCCTGAAAATGACAAAAACCGGCACACTGACGACGGGCAAAGCGACGCCGGCATGCCTGTGGCTATCCGAAACCTGGAAGAACACTCCACCCGCCGGCGCATGACGTCGGCACGCGTGTTTACCTCCCGAGAATCGGAACCCGGCATCATAAAGCAAAAATCTCAAGCGAGTCAACAGCTTGCGTGATTTGCCGGGGCAAGAATAAGTGACGAATCAGCGACGCCCGCTGCGGTGATCGCACCGCAACATCCCACCTCACCGATCCCGCCCCCTTCGATCCCGCCCGGCAACCCTTCGGCCAGGCTCAGGCCGACTCGACCACGTCGATCAGCTCGTCGCCGAAGCGCTCGAGCTTGCGCGCCCCGATGCCGGGGATATGGCGAAGGTCCTCGATCGACTCCGGCGCGTTGCGGGCGATCTCGGCGAGGGTCGCATCATGGAAGATCACGTAGGCGGGCACGCCGTCGCTCTTGGCGGTCTCGGCACGCCAGGCCCGCAGCCGCTCCCAGCAGGCGCGCTCGCGCGTCGACATGCCGGCGGTCGGGTCGGCCCGCGCGCCGCTGCGCGCCGAGGACTGGCGCGAGCTCTTGGGCTTCACGTAGCGACGCAGCGTGACGCTTTCCTCGCCCTTGAGCACCGGCTTGCTGGCCGCCGTCAGCACCAGCGCGCCGAAGCCGCCGTGATCGACCGCCAGGTAGCCGAAGGCCACCAACTGGCGGAAGATCGCGCGCCATTCGGGTTCGGAGAGCTCGGCGCCGATGCCGAAGGTGCTCAGCGCGTCGTGGCCGCGCTGCTGGATCTTCTCGGTCTTGGCGCCGCGCAGGATCTCGATCAGGTGGCTGGAGCCGAAATTGAAGCCGCTCGCGCGTTGCGCGCGAAACACGCAGGACAGGGCCATCTGCGCCTCGCGCGTGGCATCCCAGGTGGCCGGCGGCTCCAGGCAGGTATCGCAGTTGCCGCAGGGCTGGCTGGCCTCGCCGAAATAACCGAGCAGGCGCACGCGCCGGCACGAGGCGGTTTCGCACAGGCCCAGCAGCGCATCGAGCTTCGAGGTCTGGACCCGCTTGTGCGCGTCGTCGGCGTCGGACTCGTCGATCATCTTGCGCTGCTGCACCACGTCGCCGAGCCCGTAGGCCATCCAGGCATTGGCGGGCAGGCCGTCGCGGCCCGCGCGGCCGGTTTCCTGGTAATAGCCCTCGACGCTCTTGGGCAAGTCCAGGTGGGCCACGAAGCGCACGTCGGGCTTGTCGATGCCCATGCCGAAGGCGATCGTCGCGCACATCACGATGCCCTCCTCGCGCTGGAACATCTCCTGGTGGCGCTGGCGGATCTCGAACTCCATCCCGGCGTGGTACGGCAATGCGCGCACGCCCTGGGTCTTGAGCCACTCGGCGGTCTCCTCCACCTTGCGGCGCGACAGGCAGTACACCACGCCCGCATCGGTGGTGCCGTCGGCATTGGTGTGCTCGGCGCGGATGAAGTCGAGCAGCTGCGAGCGCGCATTGTCCTTCTCGACGATCCGGTAGCGGATATTGGGCCGGTCGAAGCTCGACACGAACACGCGAGCGTCGTCGAGCGCGAGGCGCTGGATGATCTCGTCGCGCGTGATGGCGTCGGCGGTGGCCGTCAGCGCGATGCGCGGCACGTAGGGAAAGCGCTCGTGCAGGATCGACAGCTGGATGTACTCGGGCCGGAAGTCATGCCCCCACTGCGACACGCAGTGCGCCTCGTCGATCGCGAACAGGCCGATGCGCGTGCGCTCGAGCAGGTCGAGGAAGCGCGGCGTCATGAGCCGCTCGGGCGCCACGTAGAGCAGGTCGATCTCGCCCTCGCGCAGCGCGCGCTCGGTGGCGGCCGCCTGCGCGCCCGACAGCGTCGAGTTCAGGTAGGCCGCCCTCACGCCGACCTCGGTCAGCGCGGCCACCTGGTCCTGCATCAGCGCGATCAGCGGCGAGACCACGATGCCGGCGCCCTGCCCCGATTCGTGGCGCACCAGCGCCGGGATCTGGTAGCAGAGCGACTTGCCGCCGCCGGTGGGCATCAGCACCAAGCAGTCGCCGCCCGACGCGACATGCTCGACGATCTCCCCCTGTTGGCCGCGAAAGGCCGGATAACCGAAAACTTCGTTCAGGATTTCGAGCGCGCGCGACATGAGGCAGGAGGGTTCGGGTGGAAAATCAAGGCTGCATTTTACAGACAGAAGCGCCCTCGCCCCCTTCTTCCTTCATGCCCTGGCCATTCGGACGGGTAAGCGCCTCGCGCGAGGCGCCCGGCGGACGCGCCACGATCGAGATCGCAATCGCGCGCCGGGTGCCACCGAGATCGAGCGCGACCTTGTTGGCGAAGCCATGGACATGGCCGAACAGGGCCACGCAGACCATCTCCTCGCCGTCCATGGTGATCTCGGCCTGGTCGCTGTCGGTGACCAGGAAGGGCGCGCGGCGGTCCATCAGCGCGCCGAGCGTGCCCCGGTCGATCAGGCGCCCCGTCAGGTAATAGTCGTAGAGGACCGACACCGGCGCGCCGCCGCCTTCGCGGCGCACCACGTAGAGCTGCAGCCCGGGCCGCAGCACCTGGCTGCGCACGATCGCGTCGTCCGGCACCCAGTGATGGCGCAGATACCACCAGCCCGGCAGCGACAGCACCGCCAGCAGGATACAGAGCGAGAGACCGGCCAGGCCGACCCAGCGATTCACCACCGCCACATTGCGCATGATTGCCTCCTCGTTTGTCGCGCGGCCGGGACGCGATCGAGGGCAACGAGATCATGCCGGCGCAGGCCGGTTCAAGCGCGCCGGCCTGAGTTCGAAAAAAACGAGGTCCGAACATAGCACCCGCCTCATCTCGAAACAACGGATGCACGGGGCAAAATGGCGCACCTATAATTCGGCATTTCCCGCCTCCGGAGCCCGCGATGACCCGCAGCGTGCGCGCCGCACTGATCAACGACCGGCTCGACTGGAACCTGCTGCGGACCTTCCTGGTGATCGCGCGCGAACAGAGCGTGAGCCGCGCCGCCGCCCACCTGCACATCACCCAGCCGGCGGTCAGCCACGCGCTGCGCCGCCTCGAGGAACAGCTCGGCCGCAAGCTCGTGCAACGCAGCGGCCCGCGCATCGACATCACGCGCGCCGGCAACGAGGTGCGCGAGATCGCCGAGGAGATCTACGGCAGCATCTCGCGCCTGGCCAGCGACGAGGGCGAAGGCGGTCATTACGTGTCGGGGCAGGTGCGGCTGATCACGGTCAGCGGCGTGCAGTCCGAGGCCTACGACGATTTCCTCGCCGACTTCCACGCCGACTATCCCGATATCGATTTCGAGGTGCAGGTGATGCGCAGCGCCGACGTGCCGAGCGCCTTGCTGCAGCACACGGCCACCGCCGCGCTGAGCCTGAACCGGCACGTGGGCGGCAAGATCGCCCAGCAGTTGTTCATGCCGCAGCGCTACGCGCTGTTCTGCGGGCGCCGCCATCCGCTGTTCGGCCGAGAGGGCCTGAGCGTCGAGGACCTGCGCGAGGAGAATTTCGTGTCCTTCGCGGGCGACCAGCTCGGCGCCTCGCTGTCGGTGCTCGGCGTGTTTCGCGATCAGCACGGCCTGGCCGGGCGGGTGGTCGCGACCTCGGCGAGCATGGCGGAGGTGATGCGGCTGATCGTTGCCGGGTTCGGCATCGGCAGCCTGCCCGAGCACGTCGGGCAGGCCCAGGTCGCGGCGGGCCGCATGATGCGCCTGCCGCCGGCCGAGGGCATCGCCGATCTCGACGTGGTGCTGCTGTGGGCCGCCGAACGCAAGCCGCGCGCGGCCGAGGCCGTGTTCCTGGAGCGGCTGCGCGCGTTCGCGGCGGGGCAGGTGCGGGCACATGGCGGCGAGAGCCTCGACACGCCGGCGAAGGGCGGCTGAGCGACGCGGCGGCTGCCGCGCATCTTCTTTCGGAACCCACCGCGACCTTCAGCAGCAACAGGACGCAAGGCAACGCCCTTGCCGCCAGGCCCGCTCAATAGCCCAGCGCCGGATCGACCCGATTGGCCAGCGGCAAACCCTCGCGCAGACGCATCACGTTGTCCGCGATCTGCGCGGCGATCCGCTCGAAGCTGGCCACCGAGGCCATGTGCGGCGTGACGACCAGGTTCGGCGCATCCCAGAACGGATCGTCCTCGGGCAGCGGCTCGCGCTCGAACACGTCGATCACCGCGCCGCCGAGCCTGCCGTCCTCGAGCGCGGCCAGCACGTCCGCCGCGACCAGATGCTCGCCGCGCCCCACATGGATCAGCTTCGCCCCGCGCGGCAGGCGCGCGAGCAGGTGCCGGTCGATCAGGGCGCGTGTATCGGCGGTGAGCGGCAGCAGGCAGACCAGCATCTCGCTGCCGGCCAGGAAGTCGTCGAGCTGCCCGGCACCGAAGGTCTCGATGCCGTCCAGACACTTGCGCTCGCGCGACCAGCCGCGCACGCGGAAACCCGCCCCGGCCAGCAGCCCGGCGACATGCCGGCCCAGCGCGCCGAGCCCCATCACGCCGATCGTGCGTGCCTGCGCCGCGACCTGCGGCTCGCGCAGCCAGCGCCGTTCGCGCTGGTTGGCGAGCACGCGATCGAAACCGCGATGGAAATGCAGCACGGCCCACATCACGAACTCGCCCATGCCCTCGGCGTGGACGGGATCGACCACGCGGCACACGGGCACCGCGGGCAGCTCGGGATCGGCCAGGATGTGGTCGACACCGGCGGCGATGCTGTGCACCAGCCGCAGCGAGGGCAGCCGCGCCAGCGCGCCGGCCGGCGGACGCCAGCAGACGGCGATCTCGGCATCGTGCCCGTCGGCGCCGACCACCTGCAGCCCGGGCAGGCGCTCGCGCAGCGGCGCGAACAGCGGCGACAGGTCGAACCCGTCGCTGAGAAAGGCGATGCGCGTCATGATCAGCTACGGTAGTCGGTCGCGCCGCCTTCGATGAGCCGCAGCGCGGCCTGCCACTGCAGCGCGATGATCGCGTCGGCCTCGTCGCGATCGAACTGCTCCGCCGTGAGCCGGCGCACCGCTTCGGGCGGCAGGATCAGCTCGGCGTTGCCGGCCAGCGCGCGCACCTGGATATGGCAGGCGCGCTCCAGGAAGTAGATGTTCTGGAAGGCCGCCGCCACCGAGCGCCCGGCCGCGAGCAGCCCGTGGTTGCGCAGGATCATCGCGCTATGCGGGCCCAGGTCGCGAATCAGCCGTTCGCGCTCGCCGAGGTCCAGCGCGATGCCCTCGTAGTCGTGATAGCCGATCCGCTCGTGGAACTTGAGCGCGTGCTGGCTGATCGGCAGCAGCCCGTGACGTTGCGCCGAGACGGCCGAGCCGGCCGCCGTGTGCGTGTGGATCACGCAGCACAGGTCCGGGCGCGCCATGTGGATCGCCGAGTGGATCGTGAAGCCGGCCGCGTTGACGCGATGGCGCGCCGGGTCGCCATCGCCATTGGCGGCCGCGGGCTCGACCACGCGCCCTTCGGCGTCGATCCTGACCAGGTCGGAGGCGCGCATTTCATGGAACAGCACGCCGTAGCGGTTGATCAGGAAGTGATGCTCGGGGCCCGGCACGCGCGCGGTGATGTGCGTGTCGATCATGTCGGTCATGCCGAAGTGCGCGACCAGCCGATACAGCGCGGCGAGCTCGACGCGCGTCGTCCATTCGGCCTCGGGAATCGGATGTGGTTCGGTGTGCATGGTGGTCGATGACAGGAAGAAAAAAGGGCGAGACTGGATGCCCGCGCGTCACGCCGCCGGCACGGAGCCGGCCGCCGCCTCGTGCGCGGGCGCGAGACGGCGCTGGTAGCGCGCCAGCGCGACGATGCCGACCAGCGAGACGGCCGACAGCAGCGAGAAGAACATCGCGAGCGGCAGCCACTGGCCGCGGTAGTGCTGCGCGAGCATGGTGCCGATCAGCGGGGTGGTGCCGCCGGCCACGGTCGCGCAGAGCTGGTAGGCGATCGAGATGCCGGAATAGCGCAGCGGGGTCGGGAAGGCGCGCGTCATGAAACCGGCGATCACGGCATAGACGGCCGACAGCACCACCACCGCCAGCGCGATGCCGAGCACGATCAGCACCGGCTGCTGGCTGTTGACGAGCACGAACATCGGATAGGGCGTGAAGATCGACAGCAGCGCCGCCACGCCCAGGAAGCGCGCATCGCCGAAACGCTGGGCCAGCAGCGCCGAGACCGGCTGCGAGGCGAGCTGGATCAGCGTGACCGCGAACAGGCAGTCGAGGATCAGCGGCTTGGGCATCTTCAGGAAGCTCGTCACGTAGGAGATCATGAAGGTGTTGGTGAAGAAGAAGCCGGCCGAGCCGATGGTGGTGGCCGCCGCGGCATAGACGATCGGCCGCCAGTAGCCGCGCAGCACTTCCCTGACCGGCGCCTTGGCGCGCCGGTTCTCGCGCCGGGCCTGCTCGAACTCGGGCGATTCGTTCACGCCGAGGCGCACCACCACGCCGGCCACCAGCAGCACAAAGCTGGCCAGGAACGGCAGCCGCCAGCCCCAGGCCAGGAAGGCCTCGTGATCGAGCGCCGAGACGGCGCGGAATGCGATCAGCGAGAGCAGCAGCCCGGCCGGGCTGCCCAGCTGCGGGAACGAGGCGAACAGCGTCTTGCGCCCGGGCGCGGCATGCTCGCTCGACATCAGCACCGCGCCGCCCCATTCGCCGCCGACCGCGATGCCCTGCACGATGCGCAGCAGGATCAGGATCACCGGCGCGGCCACGCCGATCGACGCATAGGATGGCAGCAGACCGATGCCGGTGGTCGCCACGCCCATCAGGAACATGGTCAGGATCAGCATTTTCTTGCGGCCGAGCCGGTCGCCCCAGTGACCGAACACGGCGCCGCTCAGCGGCCGCGCGATGAAGCCGACCGCGAAGGTCGCGAACGAGGCGAGCGTGCTGACGAACGGATCCGCGCTCGGGAAGAACACGCCGCCGAGCACCAGCGCGGCGGCCGTGGCGTAGGTATAGAAATCGTAGAACTCGATGGTCGTGCCGATGAAGGCCGCGAGCGCGGCGCGGATCGGCTGGCGTTGAGGGACGGTGGACGTCATCGGGGATCCTGGGTCGGGTTGCCGTGCATGCGGCCTTGCGGCGCCACGGCCTGCCACCTTTATCGGTGACCAATATCGGCTCGTAAAATGCCGAATTCTTATGCGGAGCATGAACCGGATTCATGCTCCGCCCGGCGCATCGCTCAGAACCGGTGCCGGATCCCGGCAACCGTGACGAGCTGGTGGCTGTTCGAGGACGGCGTGGCGAAGGCCACCGCCGCGACCGCCTTGCGGCCCGTCGAGTCGGTGCCGCTGGCGAGCTGGTAGACGCCGACCGCGTAGAGGTCGGTGCGCTTGGAGAGCGAATAGTCGAGGCCGGCCTCGAGCTGGCTGTACTTCGCGCCCTCGCGGCCGTTCACGCTGCTGCTCCTGGTCAGCGCGTAGGAGGCCGCCACCTGCAACGCCGGCGTGATCAGGTACTTCGCGTTCAGCTCGAAGGTATTGAAGGCGACGCTCGCGCCCGGCATCGAACTGGTCGAGCCGCTCACGGCGGTGGCGCCGAGGTTCTGGAAGCGCGTGTTGCTGTAGACGGCGCCGAAGGTCGCCGCGCCGAGCGTGTAGGTGCCGCCCGCATTGACGATCTGCTGCGAGCCGGCGCTGGCGTAGCCGCTGTAGACGGGGCTCGCCATGTTGCTGCCGCTCGCGCTGTCGTTGGCCTTGTTGCCGTACAGCGAGAAGTTCGGATTACGCGCGAAGGTGTAGGCCGCGGCGGCCTTGAACGGGCCGCCTTGCCAACCCAGGCCGACGCCGTAGATCTGGTCGCGCGAGCTGCTGCCGGCCACGCCGCCGAAACTGTAGAGCGCCTCGGCATTGAAGCCGGCCCAGGTCGGCGAGCTGTACTTCATTGCGTTGTTGACGCGAAACGAGCCGTCGAGGTCGTCGAGATCGCCCGGATGCGCGCCGTAGCCGGCCCCTGACAGCGCCCAGTCCTCGCCCGCCTCGAAGATGCCGACCATCTCCGCGTTCGGCAGGTACTGGCGCCCCGCCGTCAGCGTGCCCAGGCGCGAGGAGCCCAGGCCCACATAGACCTGGCGGCCGAACAGGTCGCCGTTCTGCCCGAGCGCGCCGGTCGAGCCGTTGAAGCCGCCTTCCAGCACGAACAGCGAAAACAGGCCGCCGCCGAGTTCCTCGCGGCCGCGCAGCCCCCAGCGGCTGCCCGATTCGTTGCCGCTCGTCAGCGCGTACTGGCGGCTGCCGGCCGCGTTGGTGTTGATCGCGATGCCCTGGTCGATGATGCCGTACAGCGTCACCGAGTTCTGCGCGTGGGCCAGGCCGTTGGCGCACAGCAAGGCGGCGCCGAGGCAAAGCGGTTTGTACATGGTGGACTCCCTGTCGTATGGTCGATGAGTCGATTCGCAGTGCGAAGCTGTGAATTCGTGAAATGGCTCGCGTCGGCGGCCTGGGTGATTTATCCATCGCCGATATCGCTGCGTAAAATGCCGTTTACTCATCGTCAGTATTAATGGCGTTCATCCATCGATACCGCGCGACGCGCCTGGAAAAAACAAACGCGGCGCCGGGAGCATGAGCCTGCTCCCGGCGCCGCGTTTCCCTGCATCGAACCCCCGACGATCCGCCTCGGGCGGATCGCGATTAACGCATCGCTAGCCTCGTGCCTCGCCGAACCCGCCGAAGAAGGCGCGCGCATTCGCCTCCAGGCTCTCCAGGTGATAACCACCCTCCTGCACGATCACGGTCGGCAGGCCCAGCGCGCCCACCGCGCCGCCGAGACGACCGAAGCCCTCGGTGGTGACGGCCACCTTCGATTGCGGATCGTCGCGGTAGATGTCGAAGCCGAGCGCGAGCACGATCGCATCGGCTTCGAAGCGACGCAGCACGCGCAGCGCATCGTCGACGCGCTCGAAGAACATCGCCTCCGAGGCGCCGTGCGGCATCGGCAGGTTGACGTTGTAGCCATCGCCCGCGCCGCTGCCGGTTTCCTCCTCGTAGCCGGCGACGACCGGGTAGAAGTTGGTCGGATCGCCATGGATCGAGATGTAGAGCACGTCGTCGCGACCGTAGAAGATCTCCTGCACGCCCTGGCCGTGATGCATGTCGGTGTCGAGGATCGCCACGCGGCCGAAGCGCTGGCGCAGCGCCTGCGCGGCGATCGCCGCATTGTTCAGGTAGCAGAAGCCGCCCGCCGCATCGCGCCGCGCATGATGGCCGGGCGGCCGGCACAGGCCCCAGGCCTCGCGTGCGCCGCCGTTCACGGCCTCGGCCGCGGCCAGCGCGCTCTGCGCCGACCAATAGGCCGAACGCCAGGTCTGTTCGCCGACCGGGCAACTGCCGTCGGCCAGGTAGCGCGCCGCCTGGGCCAGCACGCCGCGCAGCGGGTTCGGCTCGCGCACGAAGATGTTCGACATCACCTCGTCGCCCCAGTCGTCGGGCATGCGCTTCCAGTCGCGATGCGCTTCCTCGAGAAAGCGCAGGTAGTTCATGTCGTGCACGGCCGCGATCGCCGCGGTACCGCGATCGGCCGGCGCCTCGACCGTGAAGTCCAGCGAGCCGGCGGCAGCCACCAGCCGCGCCGCGCGCTCCGGCACTTCCTGGGGCTCGCGCATCTGGCCGCGTGACAGATAGCTGCGCGGATGGTGCAGCAGCTGCTCGGGATGGAAGAAGGTTTTCATCGGCTCTCCGATTCGTCGTTGATCGTGGCGGCGCTGCGCGCGCCGGCGCGCGCGAGCACGGCCTGCAGCAGCACCTCGGCGCCGCGTGTCACGTCCTCGGGCAGCGCGTCCTCGGCTTCGTTGTGCGAAAGACCGTCCACGCAGGGAATGAAGACCATCGCGCTCGGGCAGTGACGCGCGAGGTGGATCGCGTCGTGGCCGGCGCCGCTGACGATGCGCTGGTTCGAATACCCGAGCGCGTCGACCGCCTGCTGCACCAGCGCCACGCAGCTCGCGTCGAAGGGCGTGGCGGGGCTGCGCCAGTAGGTCGAGATCTCGACGCGCAGGCCGCGCTCGGCCGCGATCCGCTCGAACGCGGCGCGCAGTTCGCGCTCGATCGCATCGACCTCGGCATCCTCGTGATGGCGCAGGTCGACGGTGAACGCGAGCTGCCCGGCGATGGTGTTGCGCGAGGCGTTGGGGATCGTCGCCTGGCCGATGGTGGCCAGCCCGCGCGGCGCGTAGCTTGCGATGATGCGCTCCAGTTCGAGCGCCATCCGAGCGCTCGCGAACAGCGCATCCTTGCGATACGGCATCGGCGTGGTGCCGGCGTGGGCGGCCACGCCCGTCACCGTCACGTCGAGCCAGCGAATCGCCTGGCCGCCCGTCACCACGCCGATGGTGGTGCCGTTGGCCTCGAGCACCGGCCCCTGCTCGATATGCGCCTCGAAATAGGCATCGATGCGTTCGCCGCCGATCGCGCGCTGCCCGCGATAGCCGCTGGCATCGAGCGCCTCGCCGAGCGTCACGCCGTGCGCATCGCGCGTCGCCAGCGCGGCATCGAGCGGCGTCGCGCCCGTGTAGACGGCCGAACCGAGCATGGCGGGCGTGAAGCGGGCGCCCTCCTCGTTGGTCCACGAGACGATCTCGATCGGCTTCTCGGTGGCCTGCCCCGCATCGTTCAATGCGCGCACCAACTCAAGCCCGGCCAGCACGCCGTAGACGCCGTCGAAGCGGCCGCCTTCGGGCTGCGTGTCGAGGTGGCTGCCGACCAGCACCGGCGCGGCCTCGGGATCGGTGCCGGCGCGCCGCGCGAACAGGTTGCCCACCGCATCGACGCTGACCGTCATGCCGGCCTCGCGGCACCATTGCGCGAAACGCTCGCGCCCACGCCGGTCCTCGTCGGTGAGCGCCAGGCGCCGCACGCCGCCGCGCGCGGTCGCGCCGATTTCCGCCATCTCCATCAGGCTGCGCCAGAGGCGCGCGCCGTCCACCTTCACTTGCCTGTCCATTCGTTTTCCTGAGCGTTGTCCACAGCGAATCGTGTTGCCCGCCGGCTCGGCGCCGGCCCTGCCTCAGCCATGCGAGGTGAGCGCGTCGGCCGCGTCCTGGCGTGCTTCGCGCCGCGCGTCGAGCGCCACGATGCAAAGCAGCGAGATCGCCGCGAGGCAGGTATAGAACACCGCCAGCGGCCACCACTGGCCGCTGTAGCGATGCGCGAGCCAGGTGCCGACCAGCGGCGTGAGGCCGCCCGCGATCGCGCCGCAGACCTGGTAGGCCAGCGAGATCGCCGAGTAGCGGATGTGGGTCGGGAAGATGCCGCTGATGAAGCCGGCGATCACCGAGTAGAAGCTCGCCATGCAGATCACCGCCAGCGCGATGCCGATCACCATCGAGACGGTGCTGCCCTGCTGCACCAGCACGAACATCGGATAGGGCGAGGCCATCGCCAGCAGCGCGGCCAGCTTGAGGAAGCGCGCCCCGCCGATCTTCTCGGCCAGCCAGGCGGCGCAGGGCTGCGACAGCAACTGGATCACGGCGACCACGAACAGGCAGTCGAGGATCATCGAGCGCGTCACGCCGACATACTGCGTGGTGTACGCGATCATGAAGGTATTGGTGAAGTAGACGCCGGCGATGCCGATCGTGTTGGCGCCGATGCCGAGCAGCACCAGGCCGCGCGCGGAACGGAACACCTCGGCGATCGGCAGCTTGGCGGTGCGCCGCGTCTCGCGCAGGCGGGCGAACTCGGGCGATTCGTTGACGCCGAGCCGGATCAGGATGCCGACCACCAGCAGCAGCGAACTCGCGAGGAAGGGCAGGCGCCAGCCCCAGGACAGGAAGGCGGCCTTGTCCATCGAGGTGACGGCACGGAATGCCAGCAGCGAGAGGATCAGGCCGGCCGGGCTGCCGAGCTGCGCGAACGAGGCGAAGAAGGTGCGACGCCCTTGCGGCGCGTGTTCGCCGGCCATCAGCACCGCGCCGCCCCATTCGCCGCCCACCGCGATGCCCTGCACCACGCGCAGCAGCACCAGCAGCACCGGGGCGAGCACGCCGAGCGTCGCGTAGTCGGGCAGCAGGCCGACGCAGACGGTGGCCGCGCCCATCATCATCAGGGTGGTCATCAGCGCCTTCTTGCGGCCGATCCGGTCGCCGAGGTGGCCGAACACGATGCCGCCCAGCGGCCGCGCGAAGAAGCCGACCGCGAAGGTCGCGAACGAGGCCATGGTGCTGACGAAGCGGTCGCCGGACGGGAAGTAGAGCTCGCCGAACACCAGCGCGGCGGCCGTGGCGTAGATGTAGAAGTCGTACCACTCGATCATCGTGCCGATGAAGGCGGCACTCGCCGCGCGAGCGGGCTGGCGGGCAGGGGTGGATTGCGGGGTCATGCTGGCTCCTGATGCACCGGCAGGCCGCGCGGGCCCCGGGCGCGTTCGTCACGGGTCGGCGTGCCCGGTTCGGCGATCGACCGTGCACGGGGTCTTTATCGATAGCCAGAAAACATTAGTCAAATTTCAAGTTATTATTCGCTGCATAATTGAAATTTATAGTTTGCCCACGACCCGCCCGGACCTCACGATGCGCGCCGATTTCTCCCGCTTCCTCAACGATCGCCTCGACTGGAACCTGCTGCGCACCTTCCTGGTGATCATGCAGGAGCGCAGCCTGAGTCGCGCCGCCGCGCGCCTGCACGTGACGCAGCCGGCGGTGAGCCAGGCGCTCAAGCGGCTCGAGGATGCGCTCGAGCACCGGCTGATCGAGCGGCGCGGCCCCTACTTCGCGCCCACCGCCGCCGGCGACGCGGTCTACCGGATCGCCAGCGACCTGTACGGCACCATCTCGCGGCTCGACTCGGAGCTCGACGACCGCGCCGACATCACCGGCGCGATCCGCCTGCTCAGCATCAGCCGCATCGAGTCGCCGGTCTACGACGAATTCCTGGCCGAGTTCCACCGCACGCATCCGCGCATCGACCTGCAGATCGAGGTGATGCGCTCCTCCGACATCATTTCCTCGCTGCTGCAGAAGACCGCCACGGCCGGGCTCGGCCTGTGCCGCACGCCGCACGACAAGCTCGAGATGCGCCCCTTCCTGCGGCAGCGCTATGCGATCTTCTGCGGGCGCCATCACCGGCTGTTCGGCAAGTCCTCGCTGAGCATGGACGACCTGCTGGCCGAGAACTTCGTGTCCTTCACCAGCGACCAGCTCGGCGACAGCCTCTCGCCGCTGACGGTGTTTCGCGACCAGCGCGGTTTCACGGGCCGCATCGTGGCCTCCTCGCCGAGCCTGGACGAAGTGCGGCGGCTGATCTTCTCGGGTTACGGCATCGGCTGCCTGCCCGAGCACATCGTGCGCGACGACCTCGCCCAGCAGCGGCTCTGGCGACTGCCGCCGGACGAGGGCCTGGTCGACGTCGACGTGCACCTGCTCTGGCATCGCGAGCGCAAGATGAACGCGGCCGACCTGGCCTTCCTCGAGAGCCTGGAGCGCCACATGCGGCGCTATTCCTTCGCCGAGCGGCTCGGCGCGAAGTAAGGTTCGACGCCCGCGCAGGCGCCAACCACCGCGAAATCGACGGACGAAAAAAAACCGCCCGGTCGAAACCGGGCGGTCTTGATGGCGGAGCCTGGAAGGCGGCTTGCGCCGCGCTCGCTTACTCCGCGTTCGGGTGCTGCTGCGACTCGACGGTGTCGGGCGTGTCGGCAGCCGGCGTTTCCGGGATACCGAAATCGAAGGCCTCTTCCGCCGCGATCTGGTCGAAACGCTCGCGATCCGAGACTTCCTTGGTCCGGCGTGCCTTGTGGAACGCCAGGCCGGTACCGGCCGGGATCAGACGGCCGACGATCACGTTTTCCTTCAGGCCGCGCAGATCGTCGCGCTTGCCCATGATCGCCGCTTCCGTCAGCACGCGCGTCGTCTCCTGGAACGATGCCGCCGAGATGAACGAATCCGTCGACAGCGACGCCTTCGTGATACCCAGCAGGATGTTCTCGTAGATGGCCGGACGCTTGTCTTCCGCGATCATGCGATCGTTTTCGTCAAGCATGTCCGAACGCTCGACCTGCTCGCCCGGGATGAAGCGCGTATCGCCGTTGTCGGTGATCTGCACACGACGCAGCATCTGGCGAACGATCACCTCGATGTGCTTGTCGTTGATCTTCACGCCCTGCAGACGATACACGTCCTGCACCTCGTCGACGATGTAGCGCGACAGCGCCTCGATACCCTGCAGACGCAGGATGTCGTGCGGATCGGCCGGGCCGTCCACGATCATTTCGCCCTTGTTGACGACCTGGGCATCGTGGACCAGGACCTGCTTTTCCTTGGCGATCAGGAACTCGTGCTGGTTGCCCTCGAGATCCGTGATGACCAGGCGCTGCTTGCCCTTGGTGTCCTTGCCGAACGAGGTGGTACCCGTGACTTCGGCCAGGATGCCGGCATCCTTCGGCGAACGCGCTTCGAACAGTTCCGCCACCCGCGGCAGACCGCCGGTAATGTCACGCGTCTTCTGCGCTTCGGTCGGGATACGTGCGAGCACTTCACCCACCTGCACCTGCTGGCCGTCCTTCACGGTGATCAGCGCGCCGACCTGGAAGCCGATCTGCACCGAGTGCTCGGTGTTCGGGATCTTCACTTCCTCGCCGTTCGCGTCGAGCAGCTTGACCTGCGGGCGCACGCTCTTCGAGGCTTGCGAGCCGCGGCGCTTCACGTCGATCACGACGAGCGTCGACAGCCCCGTCACGTCGTCGATCTGCTTGGCGACCGTCACGCCTTCCTCGACGTTCTCGAACTTCACCGTACCGCCGTACTCGGTGATGATCGGGCGCGTCAGCGGATCCCAGGTGGCCAGTTGCGTGCCGGCCTTGATCACGTCGCCGTCGAGCTGCAGCAGCGTCGCGCCGTACGGGATCTTGTGACGTTCGCGCTCGCGGCCGAGATCGTCGGTGATCATGGCCTCGCCCGAACGCGAAATGACGATCTGCTCGCCCTTCGCGTTGGTGACGTAGCGCATGGTCGCCGTGAAGCGGACCGTACCGTTGCTCTTCGCCTCGACCGACGAAGCCACCGCCGCACGCGAAGCCGCGCCGCCGATGTGGAAGGTACGCATGGTCAGCTGCGTGCCCGGCTCGCCGATCGACTGCGCGGCGATCACGCCGACCGCCTCGCCGACGTTGACGAGCGAACCGCGGCCCAGGTCGCGGCCGTAGCAGGCAGCGCACAGGCCGTAACGCGTTTCGCAGGTCAGCGCGGTGCGCACGCGCACCTCGTCGATGCCGAGACGTTCGATTTCCTCGACCGCCGTCTCGTCGAGCAGGGTGCCCGATTCGTACAGCGTTTCCTGGGTTTCCGGGTTGACCACGTCGGCCACGGCCACGCGGCCGAGAATCCGGTCGCGCAGCGCCTCGACGACTTCACCGCCTTCCACCAGGGCCTTCATGGCCACGCCGTTGCTCGTGCCGCAATCGTCCTCGACCACCACCAGATCCTGCGTGACGTCGACCAGACGACGCGTCAGGTAACCCGAGTTCGCGGTCTTCAGTGCCGTATCAGCCAGACCCTTACGTGCACCGTGGGTCGAGATGAAGTACTGCAACACGTTCAGGCCTTCGCGGAAGTTCGCCGTGATCGGCGTCTCGATGATCGAGCCGTCCGGCTTCGCCATCAGGCCGCGCATCCCGGCCAGCTGACGGATCTGGACCGCGGAACCCCGCGCGCCCGAGTCGGCCATCATGTAGATCGAGTTGAACGATTCCTGGCGCGTTTCCTTGCCGTCGCGATCGACCACCGGCTCCGTCGAGAGCTGCTCCATCATCGCCTTGCCGACCGCTTCCGACGTCGCCGACCAGATGTCGACCACGTTGTTGTAGCGTTCCTGGGCGGTGACGAGACCCGACATGTACTGGCGGTCGTATTCCTTCACCTTCTTCGCGGCGTCGCCGACGATGGTTTCCTTCTGCGTCGGCACCAGCATGTCGTCCACGCAGATCGAGATACCGGCGCGCGTCGCGAGACGGAAGCCCGACTGCATCAGCTGGTCGGCGAACACCACGGTCGCGCGCAGACCGCACTTGCGGAACGCGGTGTTGATCAGGCGCGAGATTTCCTTCTTCTTCAGCGGCTTGTTCAGCACCGAGAACGGCAGGCCGGCCGGCAGGATTTCCGACAGGATCGCGCGGCCGACGGTGGTCGCGTACAGCGAGATCTTCGGCACGAACTGCGGCGCGCCTTCCGACTTGTCCTCGTTGTGGACCATTTCGGTGATCCGCACGTTGACGCGCGAAGCCAGCTCGACTTCCTTGTTCTCGTACGCACGCAGGACTTCCGACACGCCCGTGAAGGACATGCCCTCGCCCTTGCCGTTGACGGCTTCGCGCGTCGCGTAGTACAGGCCGAGCACGATATCCTGCGACGGCACGATCGACGGATCGCCGTTGGCCGGGAACAGCACGTTGTTCGAGGCCAGCATCAGCGTGCGCGCTTCCATCTGCGCTTCCAGCGACAGCGGCACGTGGACGGCCATCTGGTCACCGTCGAAGTCGGCGTTGAACGCCGCGCAGACCAGCGGGTGCAGCTGGATCGCCTTGCCTTCGATCAGCACCGGCTCGAACGCCTGGATGCCCAGGCGGTGCAGCGTCGGCGCGCGGTTCAGCATCACCGGATGCTCGCGGATCACCTCTTCGAGGATGTCCCACACCACCGCCGTCTGGTTCTCGACTTCCTTCTTCGCGGCCTTGATGGTGGTGGCCACGCCCATCACTTCGAGCTTGTTGAAGATGAAGGGCTTGAACAGCTCGAGCGCCATCAGCTTGGGCAGGCCGCACTGGTGCAGCTTCAGCGTCGGGCCCACCACGATGACCGAACGGCCCGAGTAGTCGACGCGCTTGCCCAGCAGGTTCTGACGGAAACGACCGCCCTTGCCCTTGATCATGTCGGCCAGCGACTTGAGCGGACGCTTGTTGGCGCCCGTCATCGCCTTGCCGCGACGACCGTTGTCGAGCAGCGAATCGACCGCTTCCTGCAGCATGCGCTTTTCGTTGCGCACGATGATCTCCGGCGCCTTCAGCTCGAGCAGACGCTTCAGACGGTTGTTCCGGTTGATCACGCGGCGATACAGGTCGTTCAGGTCCGAGGTCGCGAAACGGCCGCCGTCGAGCGGCACCAGCGGACGCAGTTCCGGCGGCAGCACCGGCAGGACTTCGAGGATCATCCACTCGGGCTTGATGCCCGAGCGCTGGAATGCCTCGAGGACCTTCAGGCGCTTCGCGTACTTCTTGATCTTCGCTTCGGAGCCGGTGTTCTTGAGCTCGGTGCGCAGCGTCTCGACCTGTTCGTCGATGTTGATCGCGCGCAGCAGCTCGCGAACGCCTTCCGCGCCCATCTCGGCGCGGAACTCGTCACCGTATTCCTCGACCTTGTTGTAGTAATCCTCCTCGGTCATGATCTGCCGCGCCTTCAGCGGCGTCATGCCCGGTTCGATCACCACGTAGGCTTCGAAGTACAGCACGCGTTCGATGTCGCGCAGCGTCATGTCGAGCACCATGCCCAGACGCGACGGCAGCGACTTCAGGAACCAGATGTGGGCGACCGGCGAGGCCAGCTCGATGTGGCCCATGCGCTCGCGGCGCACCTTGGCGAGCGTCACTTCGACGCCGCACTTCTCGCAGATCACGCCGCGGTGCTTCAGGCGCTTGTACTTGCCGCACAGGCACTCGTAGTCGCGGATCGGCCCGAAGATCTTCGCGCAGAACAGACCATCCCGCTCCGGCTTGAAGGTGCGGTAGTTGATGGTTTCCGGCTTCTTGACTTCGCCGAACGACCAGGAGCGGATCTTGTCCGGCGAGGCCAGACCGATCTTGATCGCGTCGAAGACTTCTTCCTGTTGGACTTGCTTGAATAGATCGAGCAGAGCTTTCATTGCTTTCTCTCCGTAGTCCGATTAGTTGCGATCGAGGTCGATGTCGATACCGAGCGAGCGGATTTCCTTCACCAGCACGTTGAAGGATTCCGGCATGCCCGCGTCGATCACGTGGTCGCCCTTGACGAGGTTCTCGTACACCTTCGTCCGGCCGTTCACGTCGTCCGACTTCACCGTCAGCATTTCCTGCAGCACATACGATGCGCCGTAGGCCTCGAGCGCCCACACTTCCATTTCCCCGAAACGCTGGCCACCGAACTGCGCCTTGCCGCCCAGCGGCTGCTGCGTGACGAGCGAGTACGGGCCGGTCGAACGCGCGTGCATCTTGTCGTCGACCAAGTGGTGCAGCTTCAGGTAGTGCATGTAGCCGACCGTCACGGTCCGCTCGAATGCCTCACCCGTGCGGCCGTCGTACAGGCGCACCTGGTTCTTCGACGGCGTCATGCCGAGCTGCTGCGCGATGTCGTCCGGGAACGCCAGGTCGAGCATCTTCGACATTTCCTCTTCGGTCGCGCCGTCGAACACCGGCGTGGCGAACGGAACGCCCTCGCGCAGGTTCTTCGCGAGTTCGAGGATCTCGTCGTCGCTGAAGCTCTCGAGGTCTTCCGCGCGGCCCGACTCGTTGTAGATCTTGGTCAGGAACACACGCAGTTCCTCGATCTTCGCCTGGCGCGCCAGCATTTCGCCGATCCGCCAGCCGAGGCCCTTCGCAGCCCAGCCGAGATGGACTTCGAGCACCTGGCCCACGTTCATCCGCGACGGCACGCCCAGCGGGTTCAGCACGACGTCGGCCGGACGGCCGTCGGCCATGTACGGCATGTCTTCCACCGGCACGATCTTCGAGACCACGCCCTTGTTACCGTGACGACCCGCCATCTTGTCGCCAGGCTGCAGGCGACGCTTGACCGCGAGGTAGACCTTGACCATCTTCAGCACGCCCGGCGGCAGTTCATCGCCTTGCGTGAGCTTCTTGCGCTTCTCTTCGAAGGCCAGGTCGAACTGGTGGCGCTTCTCCTCGATCGAGTTCTTGATCGCTTCGAGCTGGGCCGCCGCTTCCTCGTCCGCCAGGCGGATGTCGAACCAGTGGTAGTGGTCCAGATCCGACAGGTAGGCCTGGTCGATCTTGGTGCCCTTGGCCAGCTTCTTCGGGCCGCCGTTGGCGACCTTGCCGTCGAGCATGCGCGCCAGACGCTGGAAGGCATCGCCTTCCACGATACGCAGCTGGTCGTTCAGGTCGAGGCGGTAGCGCTTCAGTTCGTCGTCGATGATCTGTTGCGCGCGCTTGTCACGCACGATGCCTTCGCGCGTGAACACCTGCACGTCGATCACCGTGCCGCTCATGCCCGAGGGCACGCGCAGCGAGGTGTCCTTCACGTCCGAGGCCTTCTCGCCGAAGATCGCGCGCAGCAGCTTCTCTTCCGGCGTCAGCTGGGTCTCGCCCTTCGGCGTGACCTTGCCGACCATCACGTCGCCCGCTTCGACCTCGGCACCGATGTAGACGATGCCCGATTCGTCGAGACGGCCGAGCTGGATTTCCGCCAGGTTCGAGATGTCGCGCGTGATTTCTTCCGGTCCGAGCTTGGTGTCGCGAGCGACCACGTTCAGCTCTTCGATGTGGATCGACGTGTAGCGATCGTCCGCCACCACGTTCTCCGAGATCAGGATCGAATCCTCGAAGTTGTAGCCGTTCCACGGCATGAACGCGATCAGCATGTTCTGGCCGAGCGCGAGCTCGCCCAGGTCCGTCGAGGCGCCGTCGGCCAGCACGTCACCGCGCGCGACCTTGTCGCCCATCTTCACGATCGGACGCTGGTTGATGTTCGTGTTCTGGTTCGAACGCGTGTACTTGATGAGGTTGTAGATGTCGACACCGACCTCACCCGCCACCGCTTCGTCGTCGTTCACGCGAATCACGATACGGCCCGCGTCGACATAGTCGACCACGCCGCCGCGATAGGCCTGGACCGTGGTGCCCGAGTCGACCGCGCAGGTGCGCTCGATGCCCGTGCCGACCACCGGCTTTTCCGGACGCAGGCAAGGCACGGCCTGGCGCTGCATGTTCGAGCCCATCAGTGCGCGGTTCGCGTCATCGTGCTCGAGGAACGGGATCAGCGATGCGGCCACCGAGACGATCTGCGACGGCGCCACGTCCATGTACTGGATGCGGTCCGGCGTGACCATCATGGTTTCGCCCGCTTCACGCGCCGACACCAGTTCGTCGGTCAGCTCGCCCGTGTTCTCGTCCACCGAGGCGTTCGCCTGGGCGATCACGTAGCGGCCTTCCTCGATCGCCGACAGGTAGTCGATCTGGTCGGTCACCTTGCTGTCCGTCACCTTGCGGTACGGCGTCTCGAGGAAGCCGTATTCGTTCAGGTGGGCGTACAGCGCCAGCGAGTTGATCAGGCCGATGTTCGGACCTTCCGGCGTTTCGATCGGGCACACGCGGCCATAGTGGGTCGGGTGCACGTCACGGACTTCGAAGCCGGCGCGCTCGCGCGTCAGGCCGCCCGGGCCCAGTGCGGAAACACGGCGCTTGTGCGTGATTTCCGACAGCGGGTTGGTCTGGTCCATGAACTGCGAGAGCTGCGACGAACCGAAGAACTCGCGGATCGCCGAGGAAATCGGCTTCGAGTTGATCAGGTCGTGCGGCATCAGGTTTTCGCTTTCGGCCTGGCCGAGGCGTTCCTTCACCGCGCGCTCGACACGCACCAGGCCGGCGCGGAACTGGTTCTCCGCCAGTTCGCCGACGCAACGCACGCGACGATTGCCGAGGTGGTCGATATCGTCCACTTCGCCCTTGCCGTTGCGCAGCTCGACCAGGATCTTGATGGTCGCGAGGATGTCGTCGTCCAGCAGCGTCATCGGGCCGACGATCTCGTCACGGCCGACACGGCGGTTGAACTTCATGCGGCCGACCTTCGACAGGTCGTAGGCGTCTTCGCTGTAGAACAGGCGGTTGAACAGCGCCTCGACGGCTTCTTCGGTCGGCGGCTCGCCCGGGCGCATCATGCGGTAGATGGCGATACGCGCGGCCGTCTTGTCGGCCGTCTCGTCGACGCGCAGCGTCGAGGAGATGTACGGACCCTGGTCCAGATCGTTCGTGTAGATCGTCTGGATTTCCTTGATCTTCGCGTCGCGCAGCTTGTCCAGCACGCTCTCGGTGATCTCGTCGTTCGCGTTCGCGATCACTTCGCCGGTGTCGCCGTCGACCACGTTCTTCGCCAGCACGCGGCCGAGCAGGTAGTCTTCCGGCACCGAGATGAACTTGGTCTTCGCGGCTTCCAGGTCACGGATGTGCTTCGCGTTGATCCGCTTGTCCTTCTGGACGATGACCTTGCCATCGCGATCGCTGATGTCGAAACGCGCGACTTCGCCACGCAGGCGCTCGGGCACGAACTCCATCTGCGCGCCTTCGTCCATCAACGTGAAGTTGTCGAACACGAAGAAGTTCGCGAGGATCTGTTCCGGCGTCAGGCCGATGGCCTTCAGCAGGATCGACACCGGCATCTTGCGGCGACGGTCGACGCGGAAGTACAGGACGTCCTTCGGGTCGAATTCGAAGTCGAGCCACGAGCCGCGGTAGGGAATGATCCGCGCCGAGAACAGCAGCTTGCCCGAGCTGTGGGTCTTGCCCTTGTCGTGTTCGAAGAACACGCCCGGGGAACGGTGGAGCTGCGACACGATCACGCGCTCGGTACCGTTGATGACGAACGAGCCGGTCGGCGTCATGAGCGGAATTTCGCCCATGTACACTTCCTGCTCCTTCACTTCCTTGACCACCGGCTTGCTCGGCGATTCCTTGTCGAGCAACACCAGGCGCACCTTGGCGCGCAGTGCCGAGCAATAGGTCAGGCCGCGCTGCTGGCATTCCTTGATGTTGAATGCCGGCGACGACAGGGCATAGCTCACGAACTCGAGACGAGCGAAGCCATTGTGCGAAACGATCGGGAAAACAGAGGTGAAGGCGGCTTGCAGGCCTTCGGACTTGCGTTGTGCTGCAGACACTTCAGCTTGCAGAAACGTGCTGAATGATTCAAGCTGAGTGGCTAGCAGGAAAGGAACTTGGTGAACGATGGAGCGCTTCGCGAAACTCTTGCGAATACGCTTCTTCTCGGTGAAGGAATATTGCATACGATCTCCGAATCACGGCGGGCGCTATCGAGGCGGGATACCTGGACGTGTCAAACCCGAGTGTTCACCGACTGAGACCCGATAGCCGTGCGGCGGCTCGAGCCGAGAAGCTTGGTGGTTGGCCGCTACCAACCGCTGGCTGACGGCAGCGGATGCCTGTGTTGCCCGCTACCCGACCAAACTTGCCTTCTGCAGTCGCTTCAGAAGACAAAGAGAATCGCCGGTTGCACGCATCGCGATGCGCCTTGGGCGGTTTTCTTTGGCTTCTGGGGCCATCCATTTCGACACACGAATTGAGTGTCAAAACAGCGTCCCCACAAAGCACAAAAAGGCCGGCGGTATAAAACCGCCAGCCTTCGCGCAGCTCGTCGAAACTTACTTGATTTCGACCTTTGCGCCAGCTTCTTCCAGCTTCTTCTTCGCTTCTTCAGCGGCAGCCTTGGGCACGGCTTCCTTGACGGGCTTCGGTGCGCCGTCGACCAGGTCCTTCGCTTCCTTCAGGCCCAGGCCCGTCAGTTCGCGAACGGCCTTGATGACGGAAACCTTGTTGGCGCCCGTTTCAGCCAGGATGACCGTGAATTCGGTCTGCTCTTCGGCTGCAGCAGCTGCGCCGCCGCCTGCCGGGCCAGCAACTGCCACTGCAGCTGCCGACACGCCGAACTTCTCTTCGAACGCCTTGACCAGTTCGTTCAGTTCCAGAACAGTCATGCCTTCGACTGCTGCCAGGATGTCTTCTTTTGCGATTGCCATGTGAAATACTCCTAAATTGAATGCGGGTACAGCCAGCGATCTGTGATGCCGACGTTATGCAGCTTCGGCCTGCTTCTTCTCGGCCAGCGCGGCCAGGGCGCGCGCGAAACCGGAAACAGGCGACTGCATGACGAACAGCAGCTTCGAGAGCAGTTCTTCGCGGCTCGGGATGCTTGCCAGCGCTTGCACGCCAGCCTTGTCCATCACCTTGCCATCGAACGAACCTGCCTTGATGATCAGCTTGTCATTGCTCTTCGCGAAGTCGTTCACGACCTTCGCGGCAGCAATCGCATCTTCAGAGATGCCGTAGATCAGCGGGCCGGTCATCTGCTCTGCCAGCGTAGCAAACGGCGTACCTTCAACTGCGCGACGTGCCAGGGTGTTCTTCAGCACGCGCAGGTACACCTGCTTTTCACGCGCTTGCGCGCGCAGCTTGGTCAGATCGCCAACCGCAATTCCACGATACTCAGCCAGCACAACGGTCTGGGCCTTCGCGACTTGCGCGGAAACCTCAGCGACGACGGCTTGCTTGTCTTCTCTATTAAGCGGCACGGTTAGCCTCCAGAAACGATACGATCGGCATGGGCCTTTCGTACCTCGTTCAACAACGGCGTCCGAGTCGTCAGGAGTATTTCCGCCGCCGGCCCGGATCGCTCCGCGCCATCGGCTTCACCACTTCAAAACTTGTTCGGGTTCGCCATCTGCGTTGGCCTGCATTAAGGGAGTGCCTGCCTGCTGCCTCCCACCAACGGTCTTTGATAACCGGTCACCCTGCGCTCGCGCGCCGGGCAACCGCCCAAAGCCCTGGTTGGACGGCCCCACCGCGGCGGGGCCATCCGAATACTGCGATTACTGTGCGGCCAGCGACGATTGGTCGACGCGAACGCCGATGCCCATCGTGCTCGACAGCGCGATCTTGCGCAGGTACACGCCCTTGCTGGTCGCCGGCTTGGCCTTCTGCAGCGCTTCGATCAGCGCCGACAGGTTGGAGCGCAGCGCGGTCGGCTCGAACGATGCACGACCGATCGTGGCGTGGATGATACCGGCCTTGTCCACACGGAACTGGACCTGACCCGCCTTCGCGTTCTTGACTGCGGTGGCGACGTCCGGCGTGACCGTGCCGACCTTCGGGTTCGGCATCAGGCCGCGCGGGCCGAGGATCTGGCCCAGCGTACCGACGATACGCATCGTGTCCGGCGAAGCGATCACGATGTCGAAATCCATCTGACCGGCCTTGATCTGCTCGGCCAGGTCTTCCATGCCGACGATTTCAGCGCCGGCTGCACGAGCCTGCTCGGCCTTGTCGCCTTGTGCGAACACGGCAACGCGAACCGACTTGCCGGTACCTGCCGGCAGCACGACCGAACCGCGAACCACTTGGTCCGACTTCTTCGCGTCGATGCCGAGCTGGACTGCGACGTCGATCGATTCGTTGAACTTCGCGCTCGCGCATTCCTTCACGAGTGCCAGTGCGTCTTCGATCGCGTACAGCTTCTGACGGTCGACCTTAGCGGCAAATGCCTGACGACGCTTCGAGATCTTGGCCATTTACACGCCCTCCACGGTGATGCCCATCGAGCGTGCGCTGCCCGCGATGGTACGAACTGCCGCGTCCAGATCCGCTGCCGTGAGGTCAGGCATCTTGGTCTTCGCGATTTCTTCAGCTTGTGCGCGCGTGATCGAACCGACCTTGTCGGTGTGGGGCTTGCTCGAGCCCTTGTCGATCTTCGCTGCCTTCTTGATCAGGACGGTCGCCGGCGGCGTCTTCATCACGAACGTGAAGCTCTTGTCCGCGAATGCCGTGATCACGACCGGAACCGGCAGGCCCGGCTCCATGGCTTGGGTCTGCGCGTTGAACGCCTTGCAGAACTCCATGATGTTCAGGCCGCGCTGGCCCAGTGCCGGACCGACCGGCGGCGACGGGTTGGCTTTACCTGCAGGGATCTGCAGCTTGATAAAGCCGACAATCTTCTTTGCCATGTGTACACCTCGTTGGAACGCCAGGCTGGCGTTCGGTGAGTGATAACGCGCGTTCGCCATGTGGCTACTGACGCTCCTCAACGGTCAATGATGCGGACCGTAATCGCGACGACGGGCAGCGCGAAGGCTGCCCATCCAAACTCAGACTTTCTCGACCTGGCCGAACTCGAGCTCGACCGGTGTAGCCCGCCCAAAAATGGTGACGGACACGCGCACTCGCGATTTTTCGTAGTTGACTTCTTCGACCGTGCCGTTGAAATCGGTGAACGGGCCTTCCTTGACCCGGACCATCTCGCCCACTTCGAACAGGGTTTTCGGACGCGGCTTTTCCACGCCTTCCTGCATCTGCGACATGATCTTTTCGACTTCCCGCGGGGAAATCGGGCTCGGCCGATTGCGTGCACCGCCGACGAAGCCCGTCACCTTGGCCGTGTTCTTCACGAGGTGCCAGGTTTCATCCGTCATTTCCATCTCGACCAGCACGTAGCCGGGGAAGAAACGACGTTCGGTCACCGCCTTATGACCACCCCGGACTTCGACGACCTCTTCGGTCGGCACCAGGATCTGGCCAAACTTGTCTTGCATGCCGGCACGCTCAATGCGCTCCTGAAGCGCACGTTGCACGCTCTTCTCCATACCGGAGTAGGCGTGCACGACGTACCAACGCTTTCCGCTCGGGATCGCCGGAGTATCGCTCATATCATTTCCAACCCAGAATCGCCGAGAAAATCACCCATTCGATCGACTTATCGCTAAGCCAAAGGAAGAGCGCCATGACCAGCACAAACCCGAACACCACCAGCGTGGTTTGCGTGGCTTCCTTGCGCGTCGGCCATACGACCTTGCGCACCTCCCGGTAGGAATCCTTCGCGAAGGCGATGAAGCTCTTGCCCGGAAGCGACATCAGGGCGACGGCGACACCAGCGATGACCCCAACTGCCAATGCAGCGCCGCGGATGTACCACTCCTTGCCACCAAGCAAGAAGAAGCCCGCAAATCCGGCCAAGACCAGCAATACGCCCAGGCCCAGCATCAGCTTATCGCCGGAGGTATTTACAGTTTCGACGGATGGATTCGCCATAACACCTTAAAACAAATGCCACGTCTGAACGTGGCGATTTGGCAGGGGCAGAGGGAATCGAACCCCCAACCTTCGGTTTTGGAGACCGACGCTCTGCCAGTTGAGCTATACCCCTGTACCAATGGGACCGGACAGCTCCGGCCCCAAAACTGTCGATCAGCGACTAACTGGCTTAGTCGAGGATCTTGGCGACGACGCCGGCGCCGACGGTACGGCCACCTTCGCGGATCGCGAAGCGCAGGCCTTCTTCCATCGCGATCGGAGCGATCAGCTTCACCGTGATCGACACGTTGTCGCCC
>NZ_VWWC01000092.1:0-29542 GCF_011753175.1 Burkholderia sp. Cy-637
TCGGCGCGGCTCGGCTGGCTGGCCGATGGCGGCGACGCGTCGCAGGTGTTGACCAAGCCGCCGCTGTCGGCCGAATACGCGCCCGACGCGGCCCGTCATGCCTGGCTGCGCGAGCGCCTCGACACCTATCGCGCGCTGTATCGCCACGTGCGGCCGCTATTCGAGCCCTCGCGACCGCGGCTTGCCTGACGCGCTTTGCGATACGATCCCTAACTTTCCAGCCAGACGCCCGCCCGACGAGCCCAGCCCCCGTGCCCAAGTCCTCCGAAAAACTCGACCTCGCGACGCGCGCCGCCTGGCTCTACTACGTCGCCGGCGACACGCAGAACGAGATCGCCGAGAAGCTGCAGGTCTCGCGCCCGGTCGCGCAGCGGCTGGTGGCCTTCGCGGTCGAGAAGAACCTGATCCGGGTGCGCGTCGATCATCGCGTGGCCGACTGTCTCGACCTGGCCGCGCAGTTGTCGGAGCGCTACGGCCTGTCGCTCTGCGAGGTGGTGCCGATCGACGCGGACACGCCCGACGCGATCGACCGCAAGCTGGCGGTGGCCGGCGCCCAGGTGATGGAGCGCTACCTCAACGAGGAGCGGCCGATGGTGATCGCGGTCAGCAGCGGCCGGACCCTGAAGGCCGCGGTCGCGCAGATCGCGCAGATCGAGCGGCCCCAGCACCGGCTGGTGTCGATGGTCGGCGCGATCGCCCAGGACGGCTCGTCCAACCCCTACGACGTGGCCCAGCACATCTCGGAGAAGACCGGCGGCAAGCACTTCCTGCTGCCCGCGCCGCTGTTCGCCGACAACGTGGCCGAGCGTGCGCAGTGGTGCAACCACCGCCTGTACCGGATCGTCGAGCAGCTCACGGCCGATGCCGACGTGGCCTTCGTCGGGATCGGCAACGTCGGCCCGGACTGCCCGCTGTACGTGGACGGCTTCATCACGGCCGACGAACTGAACGAGATGATCGAATACGGCGCGGTGGCCGAGATGATCGGGCTGCCGATGGATTCGAGCGGCCGCAGCGTGGTCACGCCGTCCACCGCGCGCGTGACCAGCGTCTCGCTCGATGCGCCGCCGCGCCGGCCCACCATCGGCTTCGCGGGCGGCCCGCGCAAGCAGGCGGCCGTGCTGGCCGCGCTGCGCGGCGGCTGGTTGTCGGGCATCGTCACCGACGAGAGCTGCGCGCGCGCCGCGCTGGCGGACTGAGGCGCGCGGCGACGGATCGAAAGGAATCGAAAGGATCGATGGCGCGAACATCGCGCAACCCGGGCGGCGGCACTTCGGTGCCGCCGTTTTCGTTTGGACGACGATCGAAACGCGGACGCGATTTCGCCGCCGAAAACGACAAGGCCGCGCGGGACTCGCGCGGCCTTGTCGTGTCGAGCGGGGCGGCGCTCGGCCGCCACCGCTTGCCGGCCCAGCCTCAGGCGGCCAGCGCCTGCGGCAGGCGGCGCTCGAAGGCACGGCCCTCGGCGTCGAACAGGTGGCAGTGCTCGGGCTGCGCATGCACGCGCAGCACCTCGCCCGGGCGATGCGTCTCGAGCGGCGGGATCCGCGCGATCATGCCGTCCGGCGCGATCTTCGATTCCGCGTACAGATACGCCGAGTCGCCCAGCGATTCCACCGCCATGGTGCGCACCGCCACGCCCTCGCCCTCGGCCGCGCCGACCTGGACATGCTCGGGGCGGATCCCGACCGTCACCTTGTCGCCCACGCGCAGCGAACCGGTGCGCACCGCCACGCGCTGCGATTCGCCGCTCTCGAAGCGCACCGTCACTTCCTCGGGCGAAACGGCCTGCGCCACGCCTTCCAGGAAGTTCATCTTCGGCGAGCCGATGAAGCCGGCCACGAAGCGGTTGGCCGGCGCATGGTAGAGCGCGTTGGGCGAGCCGACCTGCTGCACGCTGCCGTTCGAGAGCACCACGATCTTGTCGGCCAGCGTCATGGCTTCCACCTGATCGTGCGTCACGTAGATCATGGTGGTCTTCAGCTCGTCGTGCAGGCGCGCGAACTCCAGGCGCATCTTCACGCGCAGCGCCGCGTCGAGGTTCGACAGCGGCTCGTCGAACAGGAACACCTTGGGCTTGCGCGTGATCGCGCGGCCGATCGCGACGCGCTGGCGCTGGCCGCCCGAGAGCTGCTTGGGCTTGCGGTCGAGCAGGTGGTCGATGTGCAGGATCTTGGCGGCATTGCGCACCGCCGCGTCGATCTCGGGCTTCTTCGCGCCGGCCAGCTTGAGGCCGAAGGCCATGTTGTCGTACAGCGTCATGTGCGGGTAGAGCGCATACGACTGGAACACCATCGCGATGCCGCGCTTGGCGCTGGGCGTCTCGTTGACGCGCACGCCGTCGATCAGCAGGTCGCCGCCCGAGATGTCCTCGAGCCCGGCGATCATCCGCATCAGCGTGGACTTGCCGCAGCCGCTGGGGCCGACGAACACCACGAACTCGCCGTCGGCGATGTCGAGGTTGACCTTGCTCAGCACTTCGTTGTCGTCGTAGCGCTTGCCGATATCGCGCAGAAGCACGCTTGCCATGATTTGTCTCCGCTGTCTTGCTGCTGTTCGTGACGGGCTGCGCGCGCGCTCGACGGCGCGCGGCGGCCCGGCTCAGTTCATTGCGACTGCACGGTGCCGGTCGCGATCCATTGCGCGACCAGGCCCGGCAGCAGGTCCATGCGATCGAACACATGGCGCGCGCCGATCGCGCGCAATGCATCGACCTGCGACGGCGAGGCATGCCCGCCGCCGACGAAACCGATCACCGTCATGCCGGCCGCCGCGGCCGCGGTGATGCCGGTGGCGCTGTCCTCCACCACCAGGCAGTGCTCGGGCGCGAAGCCCAGCGTGTGCGCGGCAGCCAGGTAGACGTCGGGCGCCGGCTTGGGCCGCTCGACGCCGTCGGCGCAGAACAGGCGCTCGCCGAAATGGCGCTTCAGGCCGGTGCGGGTGAGCGCCGCTTCCACATAGGGGCGGTTGCTGTTGCTGGCGCAGGCGATCGGCAGCGGGATCGCGGCCAGCGCCGCGTCGATGCCGTCCACCGCCGGCGCCTGCACGGCGGCGCGCTCGACCGTGGCGCGGATCGTCTCGATCTCCTCGGCCGACAGCGTGTGCCCGGCCTGCGCGGCGGCGCCGGCCAGCACGCGCTCGGTGCGCAGGCCCAGCAGCGGCAGCACGATCGGCCGCACCTCGACGCCGGGCCAGCGCGCTTCCAGCTCGCGCACCAGCACGCCGGCGGCCACCGCCTCGCTGTCGATCAGCACGCCGTCGCAGTCGCAGATCAGCAGCCGGTCGCGTCCCTCGTCGCGTCCCTCGATACCGGGCGCGCTCACTTGACGGCTCCGAAGGTGAGGCCGCGCACCAGTTGCTTCTGCGACAGCCAGCCGACGATCAGGATCGGCGCCACCGCCAGCAGCGAGGCGGCCGACAGCTTGGCCCAGAACAGGCCCTCGGGGCTCGAGTAGGAGGCGATGAACACCGTCAGCGGCGCCGCGTTGGAGCTGGTCAGGTTGATGCTCCAGAAGGCCTCGTTCCACGACAGGATCACCAGCAGCAGCGAGGTGGAGGCCAGGCCCGGCAGCGCCATCGGCATCAGCAGGTAGACGATCTCCTGCCAGGTGGTGGCGCCGTCGATGCGGCCCGCTTCCAGGATGTCGCGCGGGATCTCGGTGAAGTAGGTGAAGGTCATCCACACCGCGATCGGCAGGTTGATCAGGGTGTAGATGATCACCACGCCGCTCACCGTGTCGAGCAGCCCCGAGTTCTTCCAGAGCAGGTAGATCGGCACCAGCACGCCCACCGAGGGCATCATCTTGGTCGACAGCATCCAGAGCAGGACCTTCTGGGTGCGCCCGGTCGGGAAGAAGGCCATCGCGTAGGCGGCCGGCACCGCGAACAGCAGGCACACCACGGTCACGCCGACCGAGATCAGGATCGAGTTCCAGGCGAAGCCGAAGTAGTTGCTGCGCGCGAACACCTCGCGGAAGCTGTCGAGCGTCGGCGTGAAGATCAGCGACATCGAATAGGCCTGCTGCTCGGTCTTGAAGGCGGTGATCGCCATCCAGAAGATCGGGAAGAACAGCAGCAGCGCGATCAGCCAGGCCAGCACGCCGGGAATCGCGCGCTTGAGCGTGTCGAGGCCGCCCGCGCTCTGTTTCAAGGACAGCTCGCTCATGCTTCGTACTCCCCCTTCAGGTTCTTCGCCAGCATGCGCACCAGGAAGAACGACACGATATTGGCCAGCACCACCGCCAGGATGCCGCCCGCCGAGGCGAGGCCGACGTCGAACTGCTGCAGGCCCAGCGAGTAGATCAGGTAGGACAGGTTGGTGGTCGCGTTGCCGGGACCGCCGCCGGTGGTCGTATAGATCTCGGCGAAGATCGACAGCAGGAAGATGGTTTCCATCATCACCACCACCGCGATCGCGCGCTTCAGGTGCGGCAGCGTGATGTAGAAGAACATCGCGAGCGCGCCGGCGCCGTCGATGCGCGCGGCTTCCTTCTGCTCCTGGTCGAGCGACTGGATCGCGGTGAACAGGATCAGGAAGGCGAACGGCAGCCACTGCCAGGAGACGATCATGATCACCGCGGTCAGCGGGTAGTCGGCGAACCAGTCGATCGGGGTCATGCCGAAGGCGCGCATCACGCCGGCCACCAGCCCGTAGACGGGGTTCAGGATCATGTTCTTCCAGATCAGCGCGGAGACGGTCGGCATCACGAAGAACGGCGCGATCGCCAGCAGGCGCGCGATGCCCTGGCCGTAGAACTTGCGGTCGAACAGCACCGCCATCAGCACGCCGCCGATCACGGTGATCGCCAGCACCGCCACGATCAGCACCAGCGTGTGCCAGATCGCCGGCAGGAAGGACGGATCGGTGGCGAGGTAATGGTAGTTGTCGAGGCCCGCGAAACCCTTTTCATCGGGGTTCAGCAGGTTGTAGCGCGTGAACGAATACCAGATCGTCATCGCGAGCGGGATCGACATCCACAGCAGCAGCACGGCCACCGAAGGTGTGACGAGCCAGCGGGCGGGCTTGCCGCGCGCGGAGGCGGCGGAGGCGGGAGACGAATCGGTCATGGGCGCCGTGTGATGTAGGGGAAGACGTAGGTGACGCATGCTCGGACCCTCTTGAATCTCGCGCGAGGCGCCGAACCAGCGGCACCCGCGCCGAAGCATCGCGATCCGGCCGGCCCGGCCGGATCGCGTGACACGCTCGAACGGAATTACTTCTTGTAGCCGGCCTGGCGAACCGCGCGGTCGGCGGCGGCCTGGCCGGCGGCCAGTGCCTGGTCGACCGTCATCTGGCCGGCCACCGCGCCGGCGATCGACTGGCCGACCACCGTGCCGAACGACTGGAACTCAGGAATCCCGACATACTGGACGCCCGTGTACGGCACCTTCTTCAGCGAGGGATCGTTGACGTCGGCGGTCTCGATGGCCTTCAGCACGAAGTCCGAGAACGGCGCGGCGGCCTTGTACTCGGGACGCGCGTAGGTCGACTGGCGCGTGCCCGGCGGCACCGAGGCCCAGCCCTCGTCCTTGCCGACCATCTCGACGTACTGCTTGGAGGTCGCCCAGGTGATGAACTTCTTGGCCGAGTCCTGCTGCTTGGAGGTCTTCGGGATCGCCAGCGCCCAGGCCCACAGCCAGTGCGAGCCCTTCGGCGTGACCGCCACCGGCGCGGCCGCGAAGCCGATCTTGTCGGCCACCTGCGACTGCTGCTTGTTGTAGAGCATGCCGGCGGCCACCGTCGCGTCGATCCACATCGCGCACTTGCCCGAGGCGGTCAGCGTCAGGTTCTCGTTGAAGCCGTTCGAGCTCGCTCCCGGGGGGCCGTCCTTCTTCAGCAGGTCCACGTAGAAGCCGATCGCCTTCTTCCATTCCGGCGAGGTGAGCTGCGCGTTCCAGTTCTCGTCGAACCAGCGGCCGCCGAAGGTGTTCACCACGGTCGACACGTAGGCCATGTTCTCGCCCCAGCCGGCCTTGCCGCGCAGGCAGATGCCGTAGGTGCCGTTAGCCTTGTCGGTCAGCTTGTCGGCGAACTGCGCGATCTGG
The DNA here is from genome assembly GCF_011753175.1 of Burkholderia sp. Cy-637. NCBI lineage: Bacteria > Pseudomonadati > Pseudomonadota > Betaproteobacteria > Burkholderiales > Burkholderiaceae > Burkholderia > Burkholderia sp. Cy-637. The sequence goes on from NZ_VWWC01000092.1 coordinate 6,046, forward strand.
TCGTAGGTCGGCTGGTCCGGCATCTTGAGACCCTTGGCCGCGAACAGGTCCTTGCGGTAGTAGGTCATCGAGCTCTCGACGTAGAACGGCAGCGCGTAGAGCTGGCCGTTGTAGGACAGCGAGTCGCGCGCGGTCTTCACCACGTCGTTGAGGTCGTAGTCGGCGGGCAGGCCCGTCATCGGCGAGAGCCAGCCGCGCTTGCCCCATTGCGGCGCCTCGTAGGTGCCGATCGCCATCACGTCGAACTGGCCGCTGCCGGTGGTGATGTCGGTGGTGGCGCGCTGGCGCAGCACGTTCTCCTCGAGGATCACCCAGTTCAGCTTGATGTCCGGGTTCGCCTTCTCGAAGGCCGGCGAGAGCTTCTTCAGCTCGATCATGTCGGGGTTGTTGAGCGTCGCGATGGTCAGCGTCGCCGCCTGGGCGGCGAGCGCCGACGACGCGAACGCGGCACCCACGAGAAGTCGCGCGGCGGCGGCGATGAGCGTCTGTCCTTGCATGGCATGTCTCCTGTTTTATCGCTGTTCGTGTTTCGTTGTGACGGTCTTTCCACGTCGGGCGGGCTCGTCGGCCTCACCCGTCCTGCTGCATCCCGCACGCTCGCGCGTAGCGGGCAATCGTGTGGCGGATCCGGAACCGGACCCAGGCGGCCGGATCGTCGCCGAGCGCACGCGAGCGGCGCGCGTCGTAGACGTCGGGCAGCCATTGCGCCACCAGGGTCTCGGGCGGCAGTTGCCGCCGCAGGTTCGCGAACAGCCGCTCGACCGCTGCCGCCACCGCCGGCTGCAGCCAGTAGTAGCGGATCCGGTCGCTGTAGCTGAACTGGCGCGCCAGGCGCTGCGCGCCCTCGTCGCCGCGGTAGTAGGGCGCCCAGTGCTCGGGACGCGCGCGCATCGCCTCGTCGATCACCTCGCGCAGCCGCGAGCGTCGATTCTCGTCGACCAGCGCTTCCTCGATGTAGCTCAGCGCGAAGAGCGCCTCGCGCAATGCGAAGGTGAGCCCGGGGCCCACCTTCAGGATCGCGAAGTGGTCGCGCACCAGGGCGGCGAGCGAGGCTTCGGTCTGGTAGTCGGTCGAATGCGCCTCGAACACGAAGCGCGGCACCGCGAGGATGCTGGCGGCCAGCTCGGCAGCCTTGGCCGGCGCGTAGTCGAGCACCTGGCGATCGTCGAAATCGACGCCGGGCTGGGCCACCACCGCCACCGTGCGCGCCCAGGCCGCTTCCAGGCCGTAGCGCGCGAAGGCTTCGCGATGCGCTTCCAGCGTGGCCTCGATCGCCTCGGCGCGGGTCACGCGGATATGGGACAGCGGGCCGGCTTCGGCTTCGGCCGCATCGGCCTCGGCAGCATCGGCAGCCTCGCTCGCGGTCTCGCCGCCCGGCACCGGCACCTCGGTGCCGACCACGTAGACCGGCGCGCTGCCGGCCGCCTCGGCCGCGGCCTCGGCGGCCGCGCAGAGCTGGGCCGCGCGTTCGGCCACCAGCGTGTCGGACAGCGGCGCGCTGTCGTCGGCGCAGGCCATGCTGGCGTCGAGATGGATCTTGGTGAAGCCGGCCGCGACGTAGGCGGCCACCATGGTCGCCGCCTCCTGCATCGCTTCCTTGGCGCGCAGGTGGCGCCACGGGTTCGGACCGAGGTGGTCGCCGCCGAGCACCAGCGCCTCGAGCGCAAAGCCCGTGCGCGCGGCCAGCGCCTCCACCTCGCGGCGGAAATCGACCGGCGTCATGCCGGTATAGCCGCCCTGATGATTGACCTGGTTGCAGGTGGCCTCGATCAGCAGCGGCGAGCCGTCGTCGCGGGCGGCCTCGAAGGCGGCCTCCAGCACCAGCGCATGCGCGCTGCAGACCGAATAGATGCCGCGCCGCGCGCCCTTGCGGTTGGCGGCGAAGATCGCGCCGAGCGTGTCCGGCGCGACGGCGGCTTGCGGGGCGGCGGGGCTCAGGCTGGACATGCGATACCTCGCTCGGTGAGGAAGGCGACGATCTCGTCGGGCGAGCTGTTGCCCTCCATCGGGCCCACCCGCGCCACCGCCAGCGCGCCGGCCGCGTTGGCACGCGACAGCGCCGCCTCGATCGGCCAGCCCTGGATCAGGCTCGCCACCAGGGTGCCGCCGAAGCAGTCGCCGGCGCCGGTCGGATCGATCTCGGTGGTCTCGTAGCCGCTCACGTCGATCTGGCCCTGGCGGTCGAAGGCGCTGCTGCCGGCCGCGCCGCGCTTGAGCACCACCCGCTCGAGCAGCGGCCGGGTGGCCAGCAGGCCCGCGATCGCGCGCTCGGCCGGCTGCGGGCCACAGAAGAACGGCAGGTCGGCCTCGCTGGGCAGGAACAGGTGGCAGGCGTCGAGCAGTTCCTCGAGCGCGGCGCGCATCGGCTTGAAGGCCAGCATCTCGGCGCGCACGTTCGGGTCGAAGGAGATCCTCGCGCCCACCCGGGCCGCCTCGATCACGCCGCGCTTGACGGCGGCGATGGCGTTCTCGCTGGTCAGCGAGGAACCCATCACGTGGTAGTAACGGCAGCCCTCGAACATGGCGGCCGTCACGTCGGCGGCCTCCAGCAGGGCCGAGGCGCTGCCGTCGATGCTGTAGACGAACTGGCGGCTGCCGTCGTCGCGGTAGGCCACGAAGGCCAGGCCGGTGGGGCGCGCCACGCGACGGATCGCGTCGGTCCGCACGCCGTGCGAGGCCAGCCGCGCCACGATCGCGTCGCCGAAGGCGTCGCGGCCCACGCAGCCCGCGTAGGCCACCGAGGCGCCCAGGCGCGCGGCCTGGTCGGCGAAGATGGCCGGCGCGCCGCTCGGGAACGGGCCGGTGAACTCGCCCGGCTCGGCGAAACCCTGGCCGCGCCGGGCGGCGACGAATTCGGCCAGCAGTTCGCCGGCGACGACGATCTCGGCCATGGCTTCAGCTCATCCAGTTGCCGCCGTCGACGTTGAGCGTCTGGGCGGTGATGTAGTCGGCATCGGCCGAGGCGAGGAACAGCGCGGCGCCGGTCAGGTCGGCCGGCAGGCCCATGCGGCCGAGCGGCACGGCCTCGCCCACCAGGCGCTTCTTCTCGCCGAGCGGCCGGTTCTCGTAGCGCGCGAACAGCGCGTCGACCTGCTCCCACATCGGCGTGTCGACCACGCCCGGCGCGATGCCGTTGACGTTGATCTTGTGCGGCGCCAGCGCCAGCGCGGCCGATTGCGTGTAGCTCAGCACCGCGGCCTTGGTCGCGCAGTAGTGCGAGACCAGGGCCTCGCCGCGCCGGCCGGCCTGCGAGGACATGTTGACGATCTTGCCGCCGCGGCCCTGCTCGACCATGCGCTGGGCGACCGCCTGCATCAGGAAGAACAGGCCCTTCACGTTGACCGAGAACAGGCGGTCGAACACGTCCCAGGATTCGTCGAGCAGCGGGCGCATGTCGAACAGCGCCGCATTGTTGAACAGGATGTCGACGCCGCCGAAGTGCTCGACGGCGGTCGCGACGATGCGCTCGATGTCCTCGCGCCGCGTCACGTCGGCGGTGATCGCGATGGCGCGATCGGGATGCGCCTCGATCAGCGCGGCCAGCGAGCCGCCGGCCGGCTTCAGGTCGACCAGCACGCAGCGCGCGCCCTCGTCCAGGTAACGCTGCGCAACCGCTTCGCCGATGCCGCTGGCGGCGCCCGTCAAAATCGCGACCTTGTCCTGCAATCTCACTGGTGTCTCCGATTCGTTGTTCGTGGTGTCATCCGGCATTCAGTGAGCTAACGCTCATTGAATGATCATTTGCTCAGATTGCGATCGAATAATCGGATACCAAACGGGTGCTGTCAAGGCGAAAGCGCCGGTTTCGATGATGCGCTGCCGCATGGCGCGCAGCCGCGCGCGGCGACAGGCCATGCACAGGGTGGCGATACGTTATATCATTCGTCTTTCCCTGCCTTCGGAAGGTGCCCGTCATGGCCTCGACCTCGCCCCTGGATGCCCGCCTCGCCCGTGCCGACGCGTTCGCCGCCGAGCATGGCCTCACCTGGACGCCGCTGCGGCGGCAGGTCTATGAGAAGGTGCTGGCCGCGCAGCGGCCGATCGGCGCCTACGACCTGATCGGCGAACTGGCGCCCGAACGCGGCCGCATGCCGCCCACCACGGTCTATCGCGCGCTCGACTTCCTGGTCGAGCACGGCTTCATCCATCGCATCGAATCGCGCAATGCCTTCCTGGCCTGCTGCGAGATCGGGCCGCCCCACCAGGGCCAGTTCCTGATCTGCGAATCCTGCGGCGACACGGTCGAGATTCCCGGCGCCGAGCTGGCGCGCCAGCTCTCGTCCTGCGAATCGGCGCACGGTTTCGAGATGCACCGCCAGGTGGTCGAGCTGACCGGCCTGTGCGGCGAATGCAAGACCCATCCCAAGGGCGCGCCGCACGCGTGACGCACCCGCCGCGCGCCCATTCCGGGCGCGCGACTGCTACCCCCGTCGAGGAACAAGCATGACTTTCGCCGCCACGTCGCGCGCGCCGCTGCGCGCCCGCTCCCGCCTGATCCGCTGGTTCGCCGCCGGCTGCGCCGCCTTGTCGGTGGCGGGCCTCGCCGGTTTCGCCGGCCCCGCCGCCGCGCAGACCGCCAAGCTGCAGGTGGTCGCCGCCGAGAACTTCTACGGCGACGTGATCAAGCAGATCGGCGGCGCCAACGTGTCGGTGACCAGCATCCTCAGCAACCCGGACCAGGATCCGCACCTGTTCGAGGCCAGCCCGAAGACGGCGCGCGCGCTGCAGCACGCGAACCTGGTGGTCTACAACGGCGCCGACTACGATCCCTGGATGGGCAAGCTGCTGGCCGCCTCGAAGAACGCCACCCGCAAGACCATCGTGGTGGCCGACCTGGTCGGCAAGAAGCCCGGCGACAACCCGCATCTCTGGTACGATCCGGCCACCATGCCGGCCGCGGCGCTGGCGATCAGCGCGGCGCTGGGCGCCGCCGACCCGTCGCACAAGGCCGACTACGACGCGAACCTGGCCGGCTTCCTGGCCTCGCTCAAGCCGATCGACGCCAAGGTCGCCGCGCTGCGCGCACAGTACAAGGGCGTGCCGGTGACGGCCACCGAGCCGGTGTTCGGCTACATGTCGGATGCGATCGGCCTGGAAATGCGCAACCTGCGCTTCCAGTTGGCGACCATGAACGACACGGAGGCGAGCGCGACGGATATCGCCGCCTTCGAGAACGACCTGCGCAAGCGCCAGGTCAAGGCGCTGATCTACAACAGCCAGGCCGAGGAGCCGATGACCAAGCGCATGCTGAAGATCGCGAAGGACGCCTCGGTGCCGACCGTCAGCGTCACCGAGACGCAACCGGCCGGCAAGACCTTCCAGCAATGGATGCTCGCGCAGCTCGATGCGCTGGGCGCCGCGCTGGGCCGACATTGAACCCATGACCTCTTCCTCTCCCGCGCTCGCGCTCGATCGCGTCACGCTCGAACTGGGCGGACGCACGATCCTGCGCGAGGTGAGCCTGGCCGTCGAGGCCGGCGAATTCGTCGGCGTGCTGGGGCCCAACGGCGCCGGCAAGACCACTCTGATGCGCGCGGTGCTGGGCCTGGTGCCCGCCGCCGGCGGCCGCATCTCGGTGGCCGGCGCGCCGGTGGCGCGCGGCAATCCCGCCATCGGCTACATGCCGCAGATCCGCAGCGCGCTGGCCGGGCGCCGCGTGCGCGGCCACGACTTCGTGGCGATGGCCGCCGACGGCCACCGCTGGGGCCTGCCGCATGCCAGCGCCGAGGTACGCGCCGACGTGGCGCGCGTGCTCGATCTGGTGGGCGGCACCGCGCTCGCCCGGCGGCCGCTGTTCGAGCTGTCGGGCGGCGAGCGCCAGCGCCTGCTGCTGGCGCAATGCCTGCTCGGCGCGCCGAAGCTGCTGCTGCTCGACGAGCCGCTGATCAGCCTCGATCCGCATCACCAGCGCGGCGTGGTCGAGCTGGTGCGTCGCGTGCAGCAGGAGCTCGGCATCACCGTGCTGTTCTCGGCGCATGAACTGAATCCGCTGCTCAACGCGCTCGATCGCGTGCTGTATCTCGGCAACGGCACGGCCGCGCTCGGCACGGTCGACGAGGTGATCACGCGGCCGGTGCTGTCGCGGCTCTACGGCTCGCCGATCGACGTGATGCGCGTAAACGGCCGCATCTTCGTGATGTCGGGCGACGTCGAGGTGGAAAAGCACGATCACGAACACGAGGAAGACGGCTCGCATTCGCACGGCTCGCATGGGCACGCACACGGCCACGGCCATGCGCATGGCGGCCACGCACAAGGCAACACGCACGGACACCGGCACGATGTTTGAATACGAATTCATGGTCAACGCGTTCATCGCGTCGGGCATCGTCGCGGTGCTGGCCGGCGTGGTGGGCTACTTCCTGGTGCTGCGCGGCCAGACCTTCGCCGGTCACGCGCTCTCGCACGTCGGCTTCACCGGCGCCACCGGCGCGGTGCTGCTCGGCCTCTCGCCGATCTGGGGCATGGTCGGCTTCACGCTGGCGGCCGGCATCGCAATGGGCGCGCTCGGCGAGAAGCTCGCGGGCCGCGACGTGGCGATCGGCGTGATCCTCTCGCTCGCGCTCGGCGCCGGCCTGCTGTTCCTGCATTTCTATACCAGCTACGCCACCCAGGTCACCGCCCTGCTGTTCGGCAACGTGCTCGGCGTGAGCCACGCCACGCTGATGGTGCTGGCCGGCATCGGCGCGGTCAGCCTGATCGCGCTGGCCGCGATCATGCGTCCGCTGGTGTTCGCCTCGCTGCAGCCGGAGCTGGCCGAGGCCAAGGGCGTATCGCTGCGGCTGGTGTCGGTGCTGTTCCTGGCGATCTGCGCGCTGGCGGTGGCGGCCTGCACGCAGATCGTCGGCGTGCTGCTGGTGTTCACGCTGCTGGTCGGCCCGGCCGCCGCCGCGCAGAACCTCAGCACGCGCCTGGCCAGCGGCGTCTGGCTGGCCGCGCTGTTCGCGCTGGCCGAGGCCTGGTTCGGCGTCACGCTCGCCTACTACACCGACTGGCCGACCAGCTTCTGGATCACCGCGCTGTCGGCGCTGGTCTATGCGGCGAGCCTGACGGGACGGTATCGCGCGACGGCCTGAGGCGGCACACGCGCCGCTCGCCCGAAAAAAAGCCCGCGTCACGATCGCTCGTGTCGCGGGCTTTTTGTTGCCGGAGGTGTCGCCGGAGGTGCTGCGGGATGCGCGCCGCTCAGGCCAGCAGCGTCTTCGCGTGATGCGCGAGGTGATCGGCGATGAAGGTCGAGATGAAGTAATAACCGTGGTCGTAGCCTTCGTGACGGCGCAGCGTCAGCGGCTGCCCGGCCTCGCGGCAGGCGGCCTCGAACACGTCCGGGTTGAGCTGGGTCGGCAGGAACTGGTCGGCCAGGCCCTGGTCGACCAGGATCCCGTCGGCGTAGCGCGGCGCGTCGGAGCGCGCCACCAGTTCGCTCGCATCGTGCTCCTTCCAGCGCTCGCGATCCTCGCCGAGATAAGCCGTGAAGGCCTTCTCGCCCCAGGCGCAGCGCATCGGCGCGGCGATCGGCGCGAAGGCCGACACCGAGCGCCACACGCCGGGATGGCGCAGCGCCAGGGTCAGCGCGCCGTGGCCGCCCATCGAATGGCCGAAGATGCCCAGCCGCGTGCCCTCGATCGGCAAGGCGCCCAGCACCAGCGCGCGCAGCTCGTCGACGATGTAGGACTCCATCCGGTAATGCGTGGCCCAGGGCGCCTCGCTCGCGTCGAGATAGAAACCCGCGCCCACCCCGACATCCCAGGCGGCCGTCTCGCCCGGCACGTTCGCGCCGCGCGGGCTGGTGTCGGGCGCGATCAGGGCGATGCCGTGCTCGGCCGCGAAACGCTGCGCGCCGGCCTTGATCATGAAGGTTTCCTCGTTGCAGGTCAGGCCCGCGAGGAAGAACAGCGCCGGCACGCGCGCGCCGTCGTGGGCGGCCTGCCGCGGCAGGAACACCGAGAACTTCATCGGCAGGCCGATCGCCGCCGAGTCGTGGCGGTAGAAGCGCTGCTCGCCGCCGAACGCGGCATGGGAGGACAGGAGTTCGAGCATGGTCGCGCCTCGTGCCTCAGTACAGCACGACCGAGCGGATCGACTCGCCCTTCTTCATCAGGTCGAAGCCCTCGTTGATCTTCTCGAGCGGCAGGCGGTGCGTGATCAGGTCGTCGATGTTGATCTTGCCTTCCATGTACCAGTCGACGATCTTCGGCACGTCGGTGCGCCCGCGCGCGCCGCCGAAGGCCGAGCCCTTCCATTCGCGGCCCGTGACGAGCTGGAACGGCCGCGTGCTGATCTCCTGGCCGGCCGCCGCCACGCCGATGATGAAGGACTGGCCCCAGCCCTTGTGCGTGCATTCCAGCGCCTGGCGCATGGTGGTGACGTTGCCGATGCACTCGAAGGAGTAATCCGCGCCGCCGTCGGTCAGCTGCACGATGTGGTCGACCACGTTCTCCACGTCCTTCGGGTTGATGAAGTGGGTCATGCCGAACTTCTTCGCCAGCTCGACGCGCGCCGGGTTGATGTCGACGCCGATGATCTTGTCGGCGCCCACCATCCTCGCGCCCTGGATCACGTTCAGGCCGATCCCGCCCAGGCCGAACACCACCACGTTGGCACCCGCCTCGACCTTGGCCGAGTAGACCACCGCGCCCACCCCGGTGGTCACGCCGCAGCCGATGTAGCAGACCTTGTCGAAGGGCGCGTCCTCGCGGATCTTCGCCACCGCGATCTCCGGCACCACGATGTAGTTCGAGAAGGTCGAGGTGCCCATGTAGTGGAAGATCGGCTTGCCGTCGAGCGAGAAGCGCGAGCTCGCGTCGGGCATCAGGCCCTTGCCCTGGGTGGCGCGGATCTTCTGGCAGAGATTGGTCTTGCGCGACAGGCAGAACTTGCACTCGCGGCATTCGGGCGTGTAGAGCGGGATCACGTGGTCGCCGCGGCGTAACGTGCCGACGCCGGGGCCGACGTCGACCACCACGCCCGCGCCCTCGTGGCCGAGGATGGCCGGGAAGATGCCTTCCGGATCGGCGCCCGACAGCGTGTAGTAGTCGGTGTGGCAGATCCCCGTGGCCTTCACCTCGATCAGCACCTCGCCCGCGCGCGGGCCTTCCAGATCCACTTCCTCGATGGTCAGCGGCGCACCGGCCTTCCATGCGATCGCGGCTTTCGTCTTCATGCTTGCAGCTCCTTGTCGGTGGGGTTGCGCCGCGCGCCACGCGCGACGGGCGGCAACCGGGGAATCGTTGCCCGGGCAGGGCGCGCGCGGCGCTCGTGTCGCGCGTCGTGCCCTGCCGCCGAAGCGCGCCGGCGAGCCGGCGCGGGGGACCAGCCGGAAGTGTAAACGCGTGCCGGGGAAACCGGCATGGCGCCACGCGACGGATCGATGTCGCGCCGCGTCGCGCAACGGCGTTTGCGGCGCCTGCCCCGCTCGCTCGCGATGGGCGGGATGCGCCGGAAAACGATCGAAACGACGGCGCTCATGAACCCCGTCGCAATCACCTCGCCGCCGCCATCCGACCCCGTGAAAAACCGCGCCGGCTGGGGTTTACCCATCCATGCCGCGAGGCGCGGCCAAAACCCTCTATGCGCCACCGCCGATACAGACCATAAACACAGTGATATTTGGCGGCGGCGCCAGGCGGTTTTTGTCTGGCTATAACTGCCGGGAATCCCACTGCCGCGGCGCGTCCACCATGATTTCCCCGCATTCCTTCGTGAAAATCGCATATCCCGCCTGCAAAGCACGGAATAGCGCCCAGTGCTCTTGTTGGCCCGGGTCGTTGCGCATAACTTCACTGCACCCCGACAACAAGATCATGGAGTGAGACAGATGCAATCGACCACGGTCCATCCGTGCGACGAGATCCTGCCCGCCGGCAAGCTCGTCACCCTGGGTCTGCAGCACGTGCTGGTGATGTACGCGGGCGCCGTCGCGGTGCCGCTCATCATCGGCAGCGCGCTGAAGCTGCCGAAGGATCAGATCGCCTTCCTGATCAGCGCCGACCTGTTCGCCTGCGGCATCGCCACCCTGATCCAGACGCTCGGCGTGTGGATCTTCGGCATCCGCCTGCCCGTCATCATGGGCTGCACCTTCGCCTCGGTGGGGCCGCTGATCGCGATCGGCACCAACCCGAGCCTGGGCCTGCTGGACGTGTTCGGCTCGACCATCGCGGCCGGCGTGATCGGTATCGTGATCGCGCCGGTGATCGGCAAGCTGCTGCGCTTCTTCCCGCCGGTGGTGGTGGGCACCGTGATCGCGGTGATCGGCCTGTCGCTGATGGGGGTTGGCATCAACTGGGCGGCCGGCGGCGTGGGCAACCCCGAATACGGTAACCCGGTGTTCCTGGGCCTGTCGCTGCTGGTGCTGGTGCTGATCCTGATGATCAACAAGTTCGGCCGCGGCTTCTTCGCCAATATCGCCGTGCTGCTCGGCATCGTGGCCGGCTTCGTGATCGCGCTCTCGCTGGGCCGCGTCGACCTGGACGGCGTGGCGGCCGCGCCCTGGGTCGGCTTCGTGATGCCCTTCCACTTCGGCACGCCGCATTTCGACGCGCTGTCGATCGCCACCATGGTGATCGTGATGTTCGTCACCTTCATCGAGTCGACCGGCATGTTCCTCGCCGTGGGCGACATGGTCGACCGGCCGGTCGACCAGCAGGCCCTGGTGCGCGGCCTGCGCGTGGACGGGCTGGGCACGCTGATCGGCGGCATCTTCAACTCGTTCCCGCATACCTCGTTCTCGCAGAACGTCGGGCTGGTGGGCGTGACCGGCGTGAAGAGCCGCTACGTGTGCGTGACGGGCGGCGTGATCCTGGTGCTGCTGGGCCTGTTCCCGAAGATGGCGCAGATCGTCGCCTCGGTGCCGGCCTTCGTGCTCGGCGGCGCCGGCATCGTGATGTTCGGCATGGTGGCCGCCAACGGCGTGAAGACGCTCTCGCGCGTCGATTTCGTGAGCAACCACAACAACCTGTTCATCGTCGCGGTCAGCATCGGGCTGGGCCTGGTGCCGGTGGTCTCGCCGCACTTCTTCTCGAAGCTGCCGGGCGCGCTCGCGCCGATCCTGCACAGCGGGATCCTGCTGGCTTCGGTGTCCGCCGTGCTGCTGAACCTGATCTTCAACGGCGTGAAGAGCGAGAAGCAGGCCGAATGCGAGATCCGGCGCGCCGGACACGATCTCGATCCGCGCACGGCCGACCTGCATTGACGATGCTCGGAGGTTGACGGCGGCCTGGCGCTGCCGCCAATGAAAAACACCCCGGATGCTTGCGCTTCCGGGGTGTTTTTTCGTGTGCTCGCCGGGCGGATCGAGCAGCTCGCGGCTCGAGGCTGGAAACCCCTGCCGCGGCCGCGCGATCCGCTCGACCGCTGCCCTGTCAGCCCGCCGTCGGCTGCGAGGCCGCCGCGGGTGCCGCAGCCGGCTTGCTGTAGTCGACCGGGGCATCTGCCTCGCGAGGCTGGTCGCCGTTGTGCTCGATCCAGCCGCCGCCCAGCGCGCGATACAGGTCCACCAGGTTGGTCCAGCGCGCCAGGCGCGCCGAGATCAGCGTGGTCTGTGCCGTGTACAGGTCCGTCTGCGCGGTCAGCACGGTCAGGTAGCTGTCCACGCCATTGCGGTAGCGCAGGTCCGACAGATCGTAGCGACGCTGCTGCGCCTGCTCGTTGCGCGCCAGCGCCGCGATCTGCTGGTCATACGTGCCGCGTGCCGCCAGCCCGTCCGACACTTCGCGGAACGCCGTCTGGATCGCCTTCTCGTAGTTCGCGATCTCGATGCGCTTCTGCACGTGCGCCAGGTCGAGGTTCGCGATGTTCGAGCCGCCCTCGAAGATCGGCAGGGCGATGTTCGGCGCGAACGACCAGGCCGCCGTGCCGGCCTTGAACAGGCCGCCCAGCGTCGGGCTCGCCGTGCCGAACGCGGCCGTCAACGAGATCTTCGGGAAGAAGGCCGCGCGGGCCGCCCCGATGTTCGCGTTGGCCGCCAGCAGCGTCTGCTCGGCTTCCATGATGTCGGGACGACGCGTCAGCAGGTCCGAAGGCAAGCCGGCCGGGATATCGGTCAGCAGGCTCTGCGAATCCAGCGGCAGGCCCGCCGGCAGATCGTCGGGCAGCGGCTCGCCGATCAGCAGCACCAGTGCATTGACCGCTTGCGCGCGGTCGCGCGCCTCGGACTGCTGGTTCGCCAGCGCCTGCTCGACCACCGTCTGCGCCTGGCGCAGGTCCAGTTCCGAGCCGGTGCCGTTGTCGAACTGCAGCTTGGTCAGGTTGTACGAATCCTGGGCCGTCTTCAGCGTGTCCTCGGTGACCTTCAACAGGTCGTCCGTGGACTGCAGCGTCAGGTACTGGTCCGCCACCTGCGAGATCAGCGAGATCTCCGCCGCCTTGCGGGCCTGGGCCGTCGACAGGTACTGAGCCAAAGCCTGGTCCTTCAGGCTCTGGATCCGGCCGAACAGGTCCAGCTCCCACGAGGCGGAGAGACCGACGTTGTAGGTGCGCGTAATGAGCGGCGAGCCCGTGGTCGACACACCGGCCGGCAGCCGCTGCGTATTGCCGGTGCCGGTGCCGTCGAGCGTCGGGAACAGCCCCGCGCGCGTGATCTGGTACTGCGCGCGCGCCGCCTCGATGTTGAGCACCGAGACGCGCAGATCGCGATTGTTCTTCAGCGCGATCTCGATCAGCGCCTGCAGGCGCGGATCGGCGAAGAAGTTGCGCCAGCCGATGTCGGCGGCGGCCTGGCCACTGGCGCTGTGCGAGCCGTCCGCGCCCGGTTGCGTCGCGTAGACGCCGTCGGACGGGAAGCTGCCCGACACGGGTGCAGCGGGCCGCTGGTAATGCGGCGCCATCGTGCAGCCCGTGGCGACCAGCGCGAAGGCCATTGCAGTCAAAACGAGTTTTCGCATGGTCATCAATGTTCCTTGTTACCCTCGCCGCCTTCCTGCGTGCGATGCGCATGCTCCTGCGCGAGACGCAGTGCTTCGTCGGGATCTTCCTTCTCGCCGCCGAACACGCCGCGCACCTTCACGAAGAACATCGGGATCATGAAGATCGCGAGGAAGGTCGCGGTCAGCATCCCGCCGATCACGCCGGTACCGATCGCGTGCTGGCTGGCCGAACCCGCGCCGTTGCTGATCGCCAGCGGCAGCACGCCGAGAATGAAGGCCAGCGAGGTCATCAGGATCGGGCGCAGCCGCAGCCGTGCCGCCTCCAGTGCCGCCTCGACCGGCCCCATCTTCTCCCCGACCTGCAGCTCTCGCGCGAATTCCACGATCAGGATCGCGTTCTTCGCCGACAGGCCCACCGTGGTCAGCAGGCCGACCTGGAAGAACACGTCGTTCTCGAGACCGCGCAGCGTCGCCGCCAGCAGTGCGCCGATCACGCCGAGCGGCACCACCATGATCACCGAGAACGGGATCGACCAGCTTTCGTACAGCGCCGCCAGACACAGGAACACCACCAGGATCGAGATCGCGTAGAGGATCGGCGCCTGCGAACCCGACTGGATTTCCTGGTACGACAGGCCCGTCCAGGAGTAGCCGATACCGACCGGCAGCTTCTGCGCGAGCGCCTGCATGGCCGTCATCGCCTGGCCGGTACTCTTGCCCGGTGCCGCCTGGCCCTGGATTTCCACCGCCGAGATACCGTTGTAGCGCTCCAGCTTCGGCGAACCGTAGGTCCAGTGGCCGGTGGCAAACGCGCTGAACGGCACCATCCCGCCCGCGCCGTTGCGCACGTACCAGATGTTCAGGTCTTCCGGCGTGGCGCGGAACGGCGCATCGGCCATCACGTACACCTTTTTGATACGACCGTCCGTATCGAGGAAGTTGTTGACGTACTGCGAGGCCCAGGCGATCGAGAAGGTCTGGTCGATCGCGGATGCCGTCACGCCGAGCGCGTTGGCCTTCTCGCGGTCGATATCGACCTTGTACTGCGGCGTGTCGTTCAGGCCGTTCGGACGCACGCCCTGCAGCGTGGGATCCTTGGCGGCCAAGCCGAGCAGCTGGTTACGTGCCGCCATCAGCGCGTCGTGGCCGAGGCCCGCGTTGTCGGTCAGCTCGAAGTCGAAGCCGGCGGCGGTACCCAGCTCGGGAATCGACGGCGGATTGAACGGGATCACGATCGCGTCCTTGTAGCCCGCGTAGCGTCCGAACATCCGCCCGATCAGCGCCTGCACCTTCTGGTTGGCATGCTGACGCGAGGCGTAGTCCTTCAGCTTCACGAACACCAGGCCCGAGTTCTGGCCGCGGCCGGCGAAGCTGAAGCCGTTCACGGTGAACGCGGATTCGACGATGTCCTTCTCGTCCTTCAGCACGTAGTCCGAAATGTCCTTCAGCGTGCGCGCGGTGGTCTCCTGGGTGGAGCCCGACGGCGTCTGCACGATCACGAACATCAGGCCCTGGTCCTCATCCGGCAGGAAGGACTTCGGCAGGCGCACGAACAGCAGCCCGACCGCGACGATCACCACCAGATAGATGATCAGCCAGCGGCCCGAACGCTTGATCACATGGTGCACGCCCTTGTGATAGTTGTCGCGGCTGCGGTTGAAGGTCCGGTTGAACCAGCCGAAGAAGCCCTTCTTCTCCTCGTGGTGACCTTGCGGGATCGGCTTGAGGATGGTCGCGCAAAGCGCCGGCGTGAGGATCAGCGCCACCAGCACCGACAGCACCATCGCCGAGACGATGGTCAGCGAGAACTGGCGATAGATCGCGCCCACCGAGCCGCCCGAGAAGGCCACCGGCACGAACACCGCCGACAGCACCAGGGCCACGCCCACCAGCGCGCCGGTGATCTGGCCCATCGCCTTCTTGGTCGCTTCCTTCGGCGAGAGCCCCTCCTCCGACATCACCCGCTCGACGTTCTCGACCACCACGATCGCATCGTCCACCAGCAGGCCGATCGCCAGCACCAGGCCGAACATCGACAAGGTGTTGATCGAGAAGCCCACCGCCGACATGATCGCGAAGGTGCCCAGCAGCACCACCGGCACCGCGATGGTCGGGATGATGGTCGCCCGCAGGTTCTGCAGGAACAGGTACATCACCAGGAACACCAGCACGATGCCTTCCAGCAGCGTCTTGACCACTTCCTCGATCGACAGGCGCACGAACGGCGTCGTGTCATACGGGTACTTGACGGTCAGGCCGTGCGGGAAGTACTTCGAGAGCTCGTCGATCTTGGCACGCACCGCGTTGGCCGTCTGCAGCGCATTGGCGTTGGTGGCGAGCTGGATGCCGAGACCGGCCGTCGGCTGGCCGTTGTACTTGGTGTCGAAGTTGTAGTTTTCGCCACCCAGGCTCAGCTTCGCGACGTCCTTCAGCCGCACCTGCGAACCATCCTGGTTGACCTTCAGCAGGATGTTGCCGAACTCCTCGGGCGTCTGCAGCAGGGTCTGCTCGGTGATGGTCGCCTGCAGCACCGTGCCCGGCACCGCGGGCGTGCCGCCGATCTGGCCGCCCGCGATCTGCACGTTCTGCGCGGAGATCGCACTCGACACATCGACCGGTGTCAGCGAGTAGTTGGTCAGCTTGTTCGGGTCGAGCCAGATCCGCATCGCGTACTGCGAGCCGAACAGCGTGACGGTACCGACGCCGTTGAGCCGGCTGATCGGATCCTCCACGTGCGAGGCCACGTAGTTCGCGAGGTCGTACTTGTTCATGCTGCCGTCTTCCGACACGAAGGCAAGCACCAGCAGGAAGCTGCTGCTCGACTTGGTGACCTTCAGACCCAGCTGCTGCACGACCTGCGGCAGAATCGGCGTCGCCAGCGACAGCTTGTTCTGCACCTGCACCTGCGCGATGTCCGGATTGGTACCGGCCGCGAACGTCAGCGTGATGGTCGACGTACCCGAATCGTCACTGGTGGACGACATGTACAGGAAGTTGTCGAGGCCGCTCATCTGCTGCTCGACCACCTGGGTGACCGTGTCCTCGACCGTCTTCGCCGACGCACCCGGGTAGGTGGCGGAAATCTGGATCGACGGCGGCGCGATGGTCGGATACTGGGCGATCGGCAGCGTGAAGATCGACGCGATACCGGCCAGCATCAGAATGATGGCGATCACCCACGCGAAGATCGGGCGATCGATAAAAAACTTTGCCATGAAACAGGCCCCCTGTGATTACGCGCCCGAAGCTGCCGTCGCACTCGCCGCCGAACCGGCCGCCGCCCCGCTGGCCGGCGCCGCGGACGACGCGCCCGAGGCACCGGCTGCGCCGGAAGCGCCCGAGTTCATGTCGCTCGCCGCGCTCGGCAGGCTGCTCGCATCCTTGCCGGCGTTCTGGTCGGGCGGCAGTTGCGCCGCCACCGGCTTGACCGTCATGCCCGGCTGGACCTTGCCCACGCCCTGCACGATCACGCGGTCGCCCGGCTGCAGGCCGCCCTCGACGATCCAGTTCTGGCCGTAGGTGCCCGAGGTCTGCAGCACGCGCGGCGCGATCTTGTTGTCCTGGCCGACCACCAGCGCGGTCGCCTGGCCCTTGGGATCGTGCTGCACGCCAATCTGCGGCACCAGGAAGGCGTTGTCGTTGCTGCCTTCGTCGATGCGCGCGCGCACGAACATGCCCGGCAGCAGCACGTGGTTCGGGTTCGGGAACAGTGCGCGGATCGTCACCGAGCCGGTGGTCTGGTCGACCGTCACGTCGGTGAACTGCAGCTTGCCCTCGAGCGGGTAGGTCTTGCCGTCTTCCAGCACCAGCTTGACCTTGGCCGCGTTCGGACCGGTCGTCTTGATGCGCCCGCTCTGGATGTCCTGGCGCAGCTTGAGGCCGTCCAGGCTCGATTGCGTGAGGTCGACGTACATCGGGTCGAGCTGCTGCAGGGTCGACATCAGCGTTGCCTGGCTGGCCTGCACGTAGGCGCCCGGCGTGACCTGCGAGATGCCGATGCGGCCCGTGATGGGCGAGAGCACGTCGGTATAGCCGAGGTTGATCTGCGCGGTGTCGACCGCCGCCTTGCCCGAGGCCACGTCGGCCGCGGCCTGGCCGGCCGAGGCCACGGCGTTGTCGTAGTCCTGCTTGCTGACCGCGTTCGAGGCCACCAGCACCTTGAAGCGCGCTGCCTGCGCATTGGTGGAGGCGAGGTTCGCCTGGGCCCGCGCGAGCGTGGCCTTGGCACTGTTCAACTGGGCGATGTAGGGCGCCGGATCGATCTTGTACAGGCGTTGCCCTGCCTTGACATCGGTGCCTTCGGTGAACTCGCGACGCAGCACGATACCGTCCACCCGTGCGCGCACCTGGGCGACCAGGAAGGCATTGGTGCGGCCCGGCAGTTCGGTGACGACCGGCACCGATTGCGGCTGGACCGTCACGACGCCGACTTCCGGCGCCTGCTGTTGCGGTGCCGATTCTTTTTTTCCACAGGCGGCAAGGAAGACTGCTGCCGCGGCGACACTGATTAAGCGGTATGGAACCCGTTCGACGCGCATGGAACGACCTCGTTCGTAACAAAAGAAGTAAGTGCTTGGCCTGGGGCCGCGACACGAATGCGCCTTGCGGCGCCGATCGAACACACCAGAAATGCAGGACTGCGAATACGACAACGGCACGCATGCTGCCGTGCCGGGGGACGTCGCGCGACAACCGCGACGCAATACGGGAGGGAAATCAGCAGAGGTGGATATTAACTGATTGCCGCATGGGTATTCGATCTACTGCTTGGGCCCTTCGATCGTGGGTGGTATTGTATATACGTTCATGTATGTATGTAAAAGGTGTTCATGAACGATACAAATTCTTACAAATTACCGACGGTTACGCACGTAAGTTCACGCGCCGATCCCTTCTCCGGATCAAGCAATCATCGGTTTTCCAGGCTCATCATCAACGTCGCCGACCTCATCAGTACCGGCGCAGCACAGGCACAGCAATGGTCAGACGTACCAAAGAGGAAGCGCTCGCGACCCGCAACGGCATCCTCGACGCCGCCGAGCACGTCTTTTTCGAGAAGGGCGTCTCGCACACCACGCTCGCCGACATCGCCCAGCACGCGGGCGTCACGCGCGGCGCGATCTACTGGCATTTCGCGAACAAGGGCGAGCTGTTCGATGCCATGTTCGACCGCGTGTTCCTGCCGATCGACGAGCTGAAGGCAACCTCCGACAAGCCCCGCGCCGACCCGCTCGGACGCATCCGCAAGATCCTCGTCTGGTGCCTGCTGGGCGTCGCGCGCGATTCGCAGCTGCGGCGCGTGTTCAGCATCCTGTTCCTGAAATGTGAATATGTCGCGGACCTCGAGCCGCTGCTGCAGCGCAATCGCGCCGGCATGTCCGAGGCGCTGCACAACATCGAGGGCGACATGAAGCAGGCGGTCGCCGACGGCGAACTGCCGGCCGATCTCGACACCTGGCGCGCCACCCTGATGCTGCACACGCTGGTCAGCGGCTTCGTGCGCGACATGCTGATGCTGCCCGACGAGATCGACGCCGAGCAGCATGCCGAGCCACTGGTCGACGCGGTGTTCGACATGCTGCGGCTGAGCCCCGCGCTGCGACGCAAGCCGGCGGCCTGAAAGATTCGGCAAGGGGAGCAAAGACGGCGGCGCCCGCCGCCGGGTACCTAGCCGGCAAGCCCGGCCGGTCGCGTCTCACATGCCGTCACATGCCGAGCCAGCGCGCCACGCCGAGCCCGACCACCACCAGCGCCACCACCGTCAGCCAGACCCAGGCCGGCACGGCCACGCCCGAGGCACGGCCATCGGGCATGGCGCCGCCCGCCCGCCCCGCCAGCGCGCCGCCGAACGCGGAGCGCTCGCGCGCGCGGCGCAGCGCGGCCGACAAGCCGTCGGGACGCAGGAACACATGGCGGTGACGCGGCTCGGCCGTGGCGAGATTCGGCGCGAGGCCGAATTTGGCCAGCAGGCTGGCGGCGAACTCGGAGAAGAAATCGTCGGCGAAGCGCCGCAGGCCCTGCTCGACCTGGCGCGGCGGCAATTCGGCGAGCGGCCCCGCGGCGGTGGCGCGGATCGTGTAGTGGATACGTGTGACGAGCCCGTCGGCGACGCGATGGCCGGACAGGCGCACGTCGAACTGCCCGCGCAGCAGGCCGCCGCCTTCGGTGCGCGCGATGAACACGAGGCTGCGGCGCGGGCGCCCGCCCGAGGTCGGCTGAAGATGGACGCGGACTTCATAGCGCGCGCGCAGCGGCCCGAGCGGCACCGTCAGCACCAGCGTGTAGTCGTCCTGGGACAGCCGGGTCAATGCTTCGCAGTGCTCGACGCTCGCGCGCAGCAACGCGAGATCGTGCAAGGCCGCCCAGACCTTCGACGGCGCAAGCGCAACCCGCAGCGCGTCGTTCAGCTCCATGCTTCTCCCCGAAATCCGCGGTCGCCGCCGCGCCATCCTGCGATGCCGTCGCGCCGCCAGAAGGCCGACGGTCGAAAAAAAACCACGGCCCAGGCCGTGGTTTTCATTATCTAGGAAATGCCGCGATCGCGTGCGGGATCGGGCACCGCCGGCCGGCGAGCCGACAAAAAGCTTACTGCGCCGCCCAGGAAAAGGCGAGCTTCGCGTCGCCCTTGGCCGGCACCGTCACATTGCGCATCTCGGTCTTGCCGTTGTAATTCGCGCTCACCTTGTAGGCGCCCGGCGCGAGCCGCACCAGCATGTAGGGGCCGCGCGTATCGGCCTTCAGCACCTCGCCGTCGTGGCCCATGATCGAGACGTGCACGCCCGAGAGGTATTCGCCGCCCGCGCCGGTGAAGCGGATCGACAGCGGCCACTGGTGCTCGGCGCGCTGGAAGGCATTCGACTCGTCGAGGCCGACGCCGCCCGACACGTAGCTGACGTCGCCCTGCTGCTTGACGTCGGGCAGCCCGGACTGCGCATAGGCACCGCCCGCCAGGCCCAAGGCCAGCGCGGCCGCAAGCAGGAATTTCGAAACGTGTTGTTGTTGCATGGTTCGTCTCCTTACTGGGTCGGAAAACGGAAGGCGGCACGGGGATGCCGCCACGAAACCAGGCTTGCCGCCCGGCCGGGGATCCAAGCTGCAAAGCCAAGCAAGATGCGATCCCGGCCGGTCGGATGGTTCGGATCAGCTCAGATCGACCGGCACGAAGATCTGCGCGTCGTCACGCTGGATCAGCAGCGCCAGGCTGTTGCCGGCGTTCTTGACCGCGTCGCGCAACTGCTCGGGGCTGGTGACCGGGCGGCCGTTCACCGCCAGGATCACGTCGCCGGGCTGGATGCCGGCATTGGCGGCCGGCCCGGTGGCCTGCTGCACCACCAGCCCGTGCGTGAGCGAGCTGCCGGCGCGCTCCTGCGGGCTCAACTGACGCACCGCGACGCCCAGGCGCCCCTGCTCGGCCGGCTCGTCGTTGCCGGCGACCTGCTGGTTGTCCGCCAGCGAGGTGAGGGTCACCGTCACGTCCTTGCGTGCCTTGTCGCGCCAGATCTGCAGGTCGGCCTTGGTGCCCGGCTTGAGGCTGGCAATCTGGCCCGGCAGCATGGTCGAATCCTGCACCGGCGTGCCGTTCACCGACAGGATCACGTCGCCCGGCTGCAGGCCGGCCTTGGCGGCCGGGCCCTTCGGATCGACCGAGCTGACCAGCGCGCCGTCGGGCTTCTGCAGTCCGAACGAACTGGCCAGCGTCTGGTCGAGGCCCTGCACCGCCACGCCGAGGCGGCCGCGGCTCACGTGGCCGGTCTTCACCAGTTCGTCCTTGACCTTGATCGCCTCGTTGATCGGGATCGCGAACGACAGGCCCTGGAAGCCACCCGTCTGCGAGTAGATCATCGAGTTGATGCCGATCACCTCGCCCTGCAGGTTGAACAGCGGGCCGCCGGAATTGCCGGGGTTGACCGGCACGTCGGTCTGGATGAACGGCGTGTAGTTCTCGTCGGGCAGCGCGCGCGACTTCGCGCTGATGATGCCCGAGGTCACGGTGTTGTCGAAGCCGTAGGGCGAGCCGATCGCCACCACCCACTGGCCGACCTTGCTCTGCTGCGGATCGCCGATCTTCACGGTCGGCAGGCCGCTCGCGTCGATCTTGAGCACCGCCACGTCGGACTGCTTGTCGGCGCCGATCACCTTGGCGCGGTACTCGCGCTTGTCGGTCAGCTTGACGGTGACCACGTTGGCGCCGTCGATCACGTGCGCGTTGGTCAGGATGTAGCCGTCAGGACTCACGATGAAGCCCGAGCCGAGGCTGGTGCTCGGCGTGTCGTCGGCCTGGCCGCCGCCACCGCCCATGCCCGGCACCTGGCCGTAGAAGTGCTTGAAGAACTGGTAGAACGGATCGCTAGGATCGATCGGCAGTTGCTGCGCGCCGCCACCGCGACGCGCCGAAGCCTTCACCACGTGCTTGGCGCTGATGTTGACCACCGCCGGGCCATAGGTTTCGACCAGCCCCGAGAAATCGGGAATCCCCGTCTTCGCGGCGGCCTCGGCCGGCATCAGCGCGGCGGCCTGCGCCGGCGAGATGATCTGCGGCGGTTCGGCATGACGCGTGCCGGCCACATAACCGGCGGACAAAGCGGCCGCGACGGCCACGACGACGGCGCTGCGCGCCAGGAAACGGGTGTTCATCGTTCTACCTCCTCGTTGTTGGTTCGCAGCGTAAAGGCACTGTCTTAAAGGAGGCTTAACAGAATCGGGGGCGGATCGCAAACCCTCGCCACACGGCCTTCAAATGGCTTTCAGGCGAGACGCGCGCCGGGAAACGCGATCTCCACCAGCAGGCCCCCCGCGGGCGATTCGCCGAGCGTGACGGTGGCGCGCTGCTGGGCGGCCACGCGCTTGACGATCGCCAGGCCCAGGCCGCTGCCGGACACGTCGGTGCGCACGCGCGCCGAGGAATCGCGATAGAAGCGGTCGAACACGCGCTCGCGCTCCTCGGGCGGGATGCCGGGGCCGCTGTCGGCCACCCGCACCAGCGCGCGGCCCTCGCCGAAGCTCAGCGAGACGTCGATGCGCCCGCCTTCCGGCGTGTACTTCACGGCGTTGTCGAGCACGTTGTTGAGCATCACGCGCAGCGCGCCGATATCGGCGTCGACGATGGCCGGCTGGGCCTCCTCGATGCCGAGGTCGATGTTGCGCTTCTGCGCGACCACCGCCTGCGCGCTCACGCAATGCGCGAGCACGTCGGCCAGCGCGACCGGCTCGCGCACCGTGGCGCCGTCGGGCTCGGAGCGCGCCAGCGCGAGCAGTTGCTCGGCCAGGCGCGTGGCGCGCGTGACGCCGCTCTGCAGGTCGGCCAGCGCCTCGCGGCGGGTCTCGTCGTCCTGCGCGCGCGCCACCAGCTGCGCCTGGATCTGCACCGCGGCCAGCGGCGTGCGCAGCTCGTGCGCGGCATCGGCGACGAAGGCCTTCTGCGTGTCGAGAGCGGCTGCCAGGCGCGCCAGCAAGCCGTTGAGCGCATGCACGAGCGGCTGCACTTCCTGCGGCAGGCGGTTGTCGGGCAACGGGTCGAGCGCCTCGGGCCGACGCGACTCGACCGCGCGCGTGACGCGCCGCAAGGGCCGCATGCCGCGCCCGACGATCATCCAGACCGCCGCGCCGAGAAACGGCAGCAGCAGGATCAGCGGCCACACGGTGCGCAGCGCGACGCTGGCGGCCAGCCGGTTGCGCACCGACAGCGGCTGCGCGAGCTGGACCACGTTGTCGCCGACGATCGCGCCGTACACGCGCCATTCGCCGCGATCGGTACGTTCGGTGGAGAAGCCCAGCTCGGCGCGCGGCGCGATCGGCGCACGCGGATGCGAGAAGTACATCAGGCCGCCGTTGCGGTTCCAGATCTGGATCACGATGCCCTCGTCGCCGTTGGTGCGCGAGCCGAACACCTGCGAGAAGGGCTCCGAGGGCAGCGCCGCGGCGATCGCCTGGAGCTGGTAGTCGAACAGTTCGTTAGCCTCGGCCAGCGCCTGGCGATAGATCAGCCAGCCCGCGGCGCCCACGCCCGCGACCACGATCGCGAGCAGCCAGATCAGCAATTGATGGCGAATCGACCTCACGCGCTACGATTCCTTGACGACCATGTAGCCGAGCCCGCGCACGTTGCGGATCAGGTCGGAGCCGAGCTTCTTGCGCAGCGCGTGGATGTAGACCTCGACCGTGTTGCTGCCGATCTCCTCGCCCCAGCCGTACATCTTCTCCTCCAGCTGGCTCTTCGAGAGCACCGCGCCGGGCCGCGCCAGCAGCGCCTCGAGCAGGGCGAACTCGCGCGCCGAGAGGGCCACCGCCGCGCCGTCGAGCGTGACCTGGTGCGAGGCCGGGTCGAGCGTGAGCGCGCCGTGGCGGATCACCGATTCGCTGCGCCCCGACTGGCGGCGGATCAGCGCGCGCATGCGTGCGCCCAGTTCGTCGAGATCGAAGGGCTTGACGAGGTAGTCGTCGGCGCCGGCGTCGAGCCCCTTGACGCGGTCCGAGACGGCGTCGCGCGCGGTGATGATCAGCACCGGCAGCGCGCGGCCTGGTGCTGCTCGGCATCGGCGCCAACACGATCGGCATCGCCGGCGTCTACTTCACCAATACCTTCATGATCGCGTACACCACGCAGTATGTCGGCGTGACGCGCTCGATGATCCTCG